>JASEGB010000014.1 GCA_030018275.1 Actinomycetota bacterium
AAAACTAAATTTGCCAAAATTTGGAGGTTTTAAAATATTTGCATTTTGATTTGTGATTTTTATTTTTTATTTTTGCATTTTGCATTGACCTGGATAAACAGCATGCTGGAAGAAACTCCTGTGAACGAATTATGTCCAGGGTTAAATTTAGAAAGTAATCAACTTCTTGATGAGGGATATTTTGAGGGGAATATTCACAGATGTGGGACTTCACTCGTACCTGAGGGCTTCAATGGGATCCAATCGAGAAGCTTTGTAGGCGGGATAGACGCCAAAAAATATTCCCACCATTGCGGAAAAGCCAAAGGCGACGAGAACAGACCAAAGGGTAACCTCACTGGGTACAAATCTATTGAGTAAAAGGGAGCCACCGGCACCCAGCGCAATTCCAATTATGCCCCCAATCATGCTCAGGGTCACCGCCTCGATTATAAATTGGATCATTATATCAAAAGTTCTGGCTCCAACAGCCTTGCGAATTCCAACCTCCCTCGTTCTTTCTGTCACCGAGACGAGCATGATGTTCATAATGCCAATTCCACCCACGAGAAGGGATATACTCGCGATGCCTCCCAGCGCTAAGGTGAGGATTCCCATCATGCTCTGAAAGGTCCCTAGAATCTCCTCTTGAGCTAGAACGGAAAATTCGTCGGGACTGAGTCTTTCGGATAAAATTTTCTTGATTTCAATCATAGCCTCATCAAGATCATCGGGATGAGTTGCTTCCACGAGAATTAGCCCCACATTCTTCACTCCGAAGAGCATCTGGCCAACTGTTATGGGGATCCAAACCTGATCATCGAGGTTGATCCCCATCATACCACCTTTACGAGTCATCACTCCCAGTACGGTGAATTTTTGTCCGGCCAAACGAACTTGCTTTCCAATGGGATTCGTTCCCTCAAAGATATCCTCAGCCACGGTTGCCCCTAAGGTACATACCTTTCTTGCCCTATCGACCTCCAAACGCTCAAAGAAACGGCCTTGAGCTGTGGGGAAATTTCTCACCGGAACATAGTCATGGGTGGTGCCCAATATCTGAGTGGATCTCGAGCGATTTCCAAACTTTACCATGCCCGCCTCCTGCAAAAGGGGAACCGCTTTCCTCACATGAGGAGCCCTCCGAGGAAGGATCTGTGCATCCTCGTAGGTAAGTTTGCCAATTAAGCTACTTATGGCATGCCCACCTCCGGGGCGCATCTCTATTTTGCCCGGTAAAATCATTAATATGTCAGAACCCAGCCCCATGATTTCCCGGGAGATATCGGACTGAACACCGATTCCAATGGAGACCAATAAAATCACCGCAGTTACCCCTATGATTACCCCGAGCATTGTCAGACCGGAGCGCATTCTATTTGCCTTAAGAGCATCCAAAGCCACTCGGAAGCTTTCCAAAACGGAGACCCGTCTAAGGATGTCCATGATCACAACCTCTTGCCTTTACTGTACTTTGGCAAAATTTAAATTTCTTTGTCATTTTTCGTTTTTCGTTTTCATTTTTCGTCGGCGATTATCTTCCCATCCAAGATTTGAATGATGCGCTGGGCATGTTTAGCTACATATTGCTCGTGGGTGACCAAAATTATTGTTCTGCCCTCTTCGTGCAGCCGTTGCAGTATGGACATGATCTCCGATCCCGATTTAGAATCGAGATTTCCCGTGGGTTCATCGGCCAAGATGAGCGAGGGGTTATTGACAAGTGCTCTGGCAATGGCCACCCGCTGTTGCTGCCCACCGGAAAGCTGTGATGGTCTGTGGTCTAATCTATCACCTAAACCAACAGCTTTAAGTGCCTCTTTAGCGTGTCTTATCCTCTCCCCTGTGCTTATCCCCGCATAAATAAGGGGTAGTTCCACATTCTTTAGAGCGGTGGCACGGGGAAGCAGATTAAAGGTTTGGAAGACGAAACCGACTGCTTCGTTTCTGATCTTCGCCAGCTGATTATCGCTTAGGTTCCTGGTATCGAGATCATGAATGACCACCGAACCCGAAGTTGGTCTGTCAAGGCAACCGATTATATGCATCAGGGTAGATTTTCCAGAACCCGATGGTCCCATGATGGAAACGAATTCTCCCTCTTTTATCGAGAGGGAAATCCCCCTAAGAGCGGGCACTTCAACTTCATCGAGCTTATAAATCTTGACTACGTCCTTCAATTCTACCAGCACAGTTTCCCCTTCTCATCGAAGAGAGACGCGACTTCCATCCCGAAGTTTCTTAAGGCCGCTTATGGCCACACGCTCCCCTTCCCCTAAGCCCCGGATGATTTCATAGGAGGTTTCCGTGGAAATACCGGTTGTCACATCACGCATCCTAACTATGGAATCCTCAACGACGAATACTACTCTTTCCCCCCTCCTTCTCATCACGGCTTCGTAGGGAACGATGAGTACATTTTTCTTACGGGATTCAATGATATCCGTGCTCCCATTCATTCCAATTCGTAAGGGAATACTGGTGGGTTCTAGCTCGATTTTAACTGAGAATGCGGTTCCTCCCGTTTGAGTAATCTTTGAGGTCGCACTGATCTCCGAAACTCTTCCTTTAAAAGTCATTCCCGGATAAGCATCCAATGCAACCTGGGCCAATTGACCGACCTCAACTAGGGCGATATCCGTCTCATCCACATCCGCAGCAAAATAGATCTTGCTCAAATCATAAATTGTGAATATGGATTGTCCCTGGGTAATCGTCGAGCCCACGGCAACCTTGCTGCCATCCGTACCCATCGCACCGATCAATTTGAAGTTCAATATCCCTCCCATGGCTGCCTTTATGATGGCATTCTCCAAATTTGATTTGGCCTGGAGATAGGAAGCGTGAGCCCCATTGATTTGAGCATCCGCCGCTTCTAAATCCTGACCCCTACTCGCCTGCTTCTTCAGTTTCTCAAGATTTGCCTTCGCGGAAAGGTAAGCAGCCCAAGCTTCGTCCTTTGCAAGTCTCGTGGAGTCGGAGGGGGCATTATGGTAGTTATTCTCGGCGATGAGATAAGCCTGCCATGCCTGATTAACCTGAGCCTGTGCTGCCTCCATCTCCGTGGAGGAGGGAATGCTCTTTAAAAGATTATCTTTCTGTGCCTTAGCATTGAGATAAGTAGCCCAGGCTTGATCAACCGCAAGCTGAAGCTGTTCCCTATCGAGCTCCAACAATACTTGACCTTCTTGAACCTCCTCTCCATCCCTAACTGGGAGCTTGCTTACGGTTCCGCTAACCTTCGAGCAAACGTCGATTTCATCGGCTTCCAATTTACCCGAGGCGGAAATCGATTTTAATATCTCTCCTCTCTTGACCTTTACTGCCTTTACTTCGATAATTGCTCTCCTCGCCTGAGCTAAATACCAAGCTCCCATTCCCCCAATAAAAAGCAAAAGGCAGATCAAAATGGCCCAATTCCTTCTCCCCATCTGCTCCCACATCCGCCTCTAATCCAGAAATTTCTCGCTCTCCAGCCAGTATTTGACCAAACCAATGAGACCATTTTCCCAAAAAATCCTAAGCATCTCTTGTGTCTTCTGGCTCCTAGCGAGTTTGCTATCATAAACCCTCCGCTTAAGAGGATCCGAGAGAACTCGATAAGCCTCATTTAACTCCTGCATCCTCCTCGTTGCCCACCGCTTCTTTTCCGATGGTTGCTTATCCGGATGATACTTCATGCTCAGAGCCTTATAAGCCTTCTCTATTACCTCAGGAGAGGCGCTGGGATGCACTTCCAAAATCTCATAATAATCCCGTGATCTTGTCTTTTTCATCAAATTAACCTCTGGGAGAAATCCTCCAACCACACGTGGAGCTAAAATATCACTCCTCATTGTCTTTTGCAATGTGATCCGAGCATTTGGTTACAAATTTCACCATTTATTAGCATAGCACGACTTTAAAGGGTTGCAATTGCCCGATGTTGTTTTAGAAAGGTTGATCTTTTGCCGATAAGAGAGGTGATGCCCTTTCTCAAGATTGGAGCTTAAATGTCAAGAAAAAGCCATGACCACAACTCAGATAAATGGGGTAAAAATTCAATTACGGAGACCCGTCCGAGGAAAAAGGCGGAAAGAATCTTCGATGAGCTCAACGCCAAATACTTCAAGGGTAAACTCAAACCCATCCCCATACTTCTGGCTCAAAAACACGAGTATAAGGCACTTATATTCTATAGACCGTATCCTCACATCCTACTCTCCAAAAACTTTTTGAAGACATCAACCGAAGAAGAAATACGTCAAATCATCCTGCACGAGATGATCCATTACTTTCTCTACTTTTTCAATATAAGCGATTCTTCTTCAGTTTTGATCGGGCACAGTGATAGGTTCAAGAGAATAGCCAATATTCAAATAAAGTTTAATGAAACAAAAATAGTAGCCCCAATGGGGCTATAGTAGCCCCAATGGGGCTGCTGGTGACGCGTTCTGTGGATTGATAAGTCATTTGGCTACAATTCAACCGTAAGACAGGTGAGCGTGCGCCAAACACCATCGATCTTCTGGATCTGATCCATCACCAAGTGACCACAGGCACTGAAGTCGGTGGTATCGACGTGAACGATTACATCAAAAGGACCAGTGATCAAATCAGCCATCTTGACTCCAGTTAAGTTCGAAGCTTTCCTGCAAACTTCAGCTGCCTTGCCCGGATAAGTTTGGATAAGAACGTAGCCCCTCATTTCCTTTTCACCCCCTCCGGTTTGCTTTATTGTTGCCTTCTCGATCAACGAAAAAATTCCTCCTTTGTGAAAATTTTATTTTTAAATTTTTCCCTATATGCCGGCACCGTGATCATCGGCGGACGTTTAATATCCTCTACTCGCTTCGGTTTAAGATAGAGATTTCGCCTATCCTGTTGTACCAATTTCATACTCTTGCTGATTTCTTGGAAGAGGTGCAACTTGCCTCTCCCCTCCAACCAATGCATGCCACCTGAACGATGGCAAAGGACATCTCGCTGAGGTCGCTTAGCTCTCGATTGCGGTGAATCAGTTCCATGAGGTCAACCTGACCGATCACCGGCAAACCAAACTTTTCGGATATATCGATCAAAAGCCCTATTTCCACACCATAGCCGCTATAGAAACCGACCTGGTCCAGTACCTCCCTTCTCCCCGCGCATTGACCAGAAAGCGGTTGCACAAGACCGGAGAGGATTGGAAAGAAGGTATTGATAAGCAAATGTCTCCCTTGGACGCTTTGTATATGACGGTTATTACCATCTCCACCGTTGGATTTCGAGAGATCGCACCCTTATCACCCGTGGGAAAAGTTTTTACCCTCTGTTTAATTATTGGAGGAGTTGGAACGGTTATTTATACTCTGGGTATAATTGTGGAGTTTTTAGCTGAAGGACATCTGACTAATACCAATCCCTCAGCCTCTACAGTCATTGAAGCCGGTGATAAATTAGTGGTAATGGGAACAAAGGACCAACTGGAAACTCTGCAGGCTTTAATATGAGAACTGCTTTGTAAAGTTATGATAAATTTGGGAATATCATTTACTACGCGCATCGCCCAAATTAAAAAACCGGGATCTTTTAAAGGAAGAGTCTAAGGCTTGATGTGGAGATTGTCGATAATATCCTCGGGAGTGTTGAATTTGGTGTTTGAAGATAAAACGAAGTTTATGCCCAGATATTACTGTACAAAGCTTTATTGCCAATACTTCTCGGTGAATAAAAATGGTTGTACCAGAATTAAATGTATCTTCCCCTCGCAGATAAGGGATGAGGTCAAGCGGTTAATGGATATAGAGCAGAAGCAAAAAGAAAGTAACCTGAAATCTACGCTCAAACCAGAGAAGTTTTTGTAAAATCTTCATCAAAAACAAAAAGATCGAAAGAGTTAAATATCCGAACTCTTCGATCTTTTATTTTCCCCGAGTTTGAATAAGGTAGAAAATGGTAGCGGGGGGCGGATTTGAACCGCCGACCTCCGGGTTATGAGCCCGACGAGCTACCAGACTGCTCCACCCCGCGTCGCCAATATAAAATATAGCACAATTTTCCCGGGTTGCAAAGCGTCAGGGCAGGTCGGACAAATTGTTAAGATATTTTAACAGATATTTTTGAAGGAAAATGACGCTAGCTGCAGAAACTATTCTAAAAGGCTCCTGAACAGGGATTTACAATGAGGAGCCTTTATCGTGCAAGGGAGAATAACTAATTTTGAAACGATTCTTAAGATATGAGATTGGGAAACTAAAAAATTTGGCTTAGGTGTCGATTAAGAATATAACGGGCATGAATCGTGAAAACATCTGCGGGATGTGAAAAATGAAAAGGGGATTCAGATTCATCGCACTTTTAATAGTTCTGACGTTTATCTCGTCTCCATGTAGCCAAGTCTTTGCGGATCCACAACCTCCTCAACAGGAAATGGATATCCCAGCCATTCAACGGGCAATAATTGACAAGCAATTGGAAGTGGAGCGAGTAAAGGCTGAGATAAAAGCATTGGATGTAGAGCTGGAGATAGCCATCGAAGCTTATCTGGGTATTCAGCAGGAATTGGAGAAAACTCAACGGGAATTGCAAGAAGCGCGCTACAGGCTCGAACAAACCCAGCGGGAGTTTGACGCTCAAAAGGACATCTTAAACAGGCGAATCAGCAACATTTACAAGCATGGCGATTATGATGTCTTAGAGATCCTGCTAAACACAAAAAGCTTTACCGACCTTCTGGTCAGACTCCGCTTTTTAATAATAATAGGACAGCAAGATGCAGATATCCTGGCAAAACTCCGCAGACAGAAGGAAAAAATAAGGAAAATAAAGATGGAATTGGAGGCATTAAAACAGGAACAGCTGCAAGTTCGCCTCCAATTGGAAGCGAAGAAAACGGAGATCGAAAACAAGCTCGCCGAGCGAGAGCAATACTTGGCCAATCTCAATGCAGAAATTCAGAGATTGATTCAGGAAGAAGATGAAAGAAAGGCCCGTGAACAAAGGGAGCTTCTACAGCAGCTCCTCCAACTGGGTATAAATGGAGGTATAACCATTGAACCCGGAACGGTGGTCCATACGGCCCTGAAGTATCTGGGGATTCCCTATCTTTGGGCAGGAGATGGTCCCGAAGAGGGTTTTGATTGCTCGGGTCTGGTTATGTATGTATTCACCCAACATGGTGTCACACTTCCCCACCATAGTGCCACTCAATTCACCATGGGAACCCCCGTGGAGATAGAGGAACTTCAACCCGGAGATGTGGTATTCTTTGGAAATCCCGTCCATCATGTGGGTATATATATCGGAGCTGGTTACTTTGTACATGCCCCGAAAACTGGAGATGTGATCAGGATAACCAGACTAAGCGAACGCTTGGATTATGCCGGGGCACGCAGATTCCCAGCAAAACCCATTCCGCAACCTCCCCTTGAATAATCCATGTCCAATCCGCCCAGCCTGAACAACATCATCCCCTGGAAAATAAAGATATTTATCTTAAAATGAGTAGAGGGGATTTAATTGAGGGATTTAATTGACCTCTGTTTGAACACCGCCTCTGTATTAGGAGCAAGTTACACCGATATACGAATCGTCCATAACGAAAGGGAATCCATAACCCATAAAAATGGCAAGGTCGAAGATATTTCCGTCTCAAGTGACTCTGGTTTCGGCGTACGCATGCTCGTGAATGGAGCATGGGGATTCGCCAGCAGTTTTAAATTAGAACACCTGGAGATAGAGGAAATAACCGCACTCGCCTTTAAAATCGCCAAGGCGAGTGCCCTGGCAAAGAAGGGAGATGTAACCCTGGCTCCGGCAAAACCCATCCAAGATAGATATAAAACCAACTTGGTCCTGGATCCCTTTAAGGTCCCTCTGGAGAAAAAACTAGAGCTTTTGTCCGCTGCCGAGGGCATCATGAGGAAGAATCAAGGGGTAAAAATCTCTCAAGCTTCCATGGACTCGTTCAAAAAGGAGCAGATATTCGCCAATAGTGAGGGGAGCTACATCGAACAAGAGATTACCTTCTGCGGCGCTGGAATCATGGCCATGGCCATAAGGAATGGAGATGTGCAAAAGAGATCATATCCAAACTCCTTTAGAGGACAATTCGCTACCAAAGGTTATGAATTCATAGAGTCCCTGGGGCTTAAGGAAAATGCAGAACGAATTGCCGAAGAAGCCGTGGCCCTCCTTTCCGCGAAGGAATGCCCGAATACCACAACCACACTCATCTTAGATGGGTCCCAGCTCGCCCTGCAGATTCACGAATCCGTCGGTCATGCAATAGAGTTGGACAGAATCCTTGGGATGGAGGCGAGTTTCGCTGGAACGAGTTTCTTACGCCCTGATCATCTCCGCACCTACCAATATGCATCACCTTTGGTAAATATCACAGCCGATGCCACCATTGAAGGGGCATTGGGGACATTCGGTTACGATGATGAGGGAGTGAAGGCTCAAAGGATTGAAATCGTCAAGGAAGGCAAACTGGTTGGTTTCCTCACCTCCCGTGAGACCGCCGCAATTCTAGGTCAAGAAAGCAATGGCACCATGCGAGCGGACGGATGGAACAGGATCCCCCTCATCAGGATGACCAATATCAATCTTGGACCTGGAGACAGAAGCCTCGATGAGATCATCGCAGAAACGAAGGAAGGTATTTTCCTTCAAACAACCAAGAGTTGGAGCATCGATGATAAGAGACTGAATTTTCAGTTCGCCACGGAAATTGGTTGGGAAATCAAAAATGGCAAGCTAAAGTCGATGATTAAAAATGCAAATTATACTGGAATTACACCACAATTTTGGAGCTCGTGCGATGCCATCGCCAACAGAGATCACTGGCAGGTGTGGGGGACGCCTAACTGTGGTAAGGGAGAACCCATGCAGGTTATAAGCGTTGGACACGGTACATCGCCCGCAAGATTCAGAAATATCAGGATTGGGGTGGGGAAATGATGACCCGCGATGAAGTTGCCAAAATGCTCTCCAGGACATTGGCGTATTCGGAGGCGGATCAAACCGAAATAGTCTTAGTGACCAGAGATTTTTCACTTACCAGATTTTCCAACTCCCACATCCATCAGAATGTGGTGGAAAGGAACATTAGGCTCACGGTACGTGCGATAGTGAATAAGAAAATTGGCTGCGCCGATACAAACTCGCTGGATGAATCGTCCATTAAAGAAACGGTGGATTTGGCGCTGCAAATCGCCAGGCATAGGTCTTCAAATCCCGACTTCGTCTCTCTGCCTGAAAGGGTCAAAGTACTTGGGGGCACATCCTTTGTTGAGGATACTGCAAGAGTGGACCCCGAAGAGCGAGCGCAGGCTATATCGGTGATCATCTCCAAAGCCTCAAAAAATAATCTGATTGTAGCGGGTGCTTTTAGCACTGGAGCGATCACAGTTGGAGTGGCCAACTCCTTGGGGGTTGAAGCCATAGACCAATTAAGCGAAGCTTCTTTGAGCGTGGTCACGATGTCCGAAAATAGTTCGGGATATGCTGATTTCTTGAGCAAAGACGTGAAGGAAATAAACCCAGAAGCCATAGCGGATATCGCCATCGAAAAGGCATTGAGGGGCAAAAATCCAATATCCATCGACCCGGGAATCTACAGTGTGGTTTTAGAGCAATCCGCCGTTGCCAATCTCCTCGGCTACTTAAGCTTCTGCGGATTGGGGGCTCTTTCCGTTCAGGAGGGGCGGAGTTTTATGTGTCAAAAATTTGGTCAAAGAATTACAGGGGAAAACATCACCCTGTGGGATGATGCCTTGGATGAGAGAACCTTGGGACTTCCCTTCGACTTTGAGGGGGTACCGAAGCAAAAAGTCATACTCATAGAAGATGGGATAGCCGAAAATGTGGTCTATGATTCGTACACAGCGCACAAGGAAGGCAAAAAATCCACTGGACATGCCCTTCCCCCTCCCAATATCCACGGACCACTGCCTTCAAATCTATTCCTTGAAGTGGGAAATTCCTCCTTACAGGAGATGATCTCCTCCACGGAAAAAGGAATTCTGATCACGAGATTCCATTATCTAAATGTCGAAGATCCAGTGAAAACCATCCTAACCGGCATGACCAGAGATGGCACCTTCCTCATCGAAAAAGGCAAGATAAAAAGGGGAATTAAAAATTTACGGTTCACTCAAAGCATTTTGGAAGCTTTATCCAAGGCGGAGATGATCTCCAAAGATCTCAAATTAAAGGGAGATTCCTTCATCCTTTGCTGCGTGCCCGCCCTAAAACTGAGCAAATTTAACTTCACCGGAATTACCGAATCATAAAATTTTCCCAAAATTTAAAGGTAAAAGTATTAATAAGATACTGCTCGGTGTCGGACACCAGCTACAAAATTGGACTTATTTTAGTAAATTAATCGTTTTAAATTGCATGTGATTGATTGCGAGTTCAAAATGATGATCGGCGTGCAAGAGAACGCAATCATTCTCCTTGGCCAGTGTTGCAATGATGATATCAGTTGCCGGAATTGTAATTCCCCTTCTCCTGAGATGAAAGAAAGAATGAGAAGCACGGAGCCAGAGAGCATTCGGAGTAGGTATGAGTGCTAAATGAACGATTCGGTTCGTTAATTGATAGTCCATTTGTGACGGAAAAAATAGGTGCGGGTCCTGCGGCCTTTCGAGGCGAGTTTTTGCAGACAATCCTCACAAATTACCCAAACTTGATCGCCATTCCGAGCCCATAAATCCATCCCCGATAAATATTTCAATTGTTTCCCACAATATTTACATCTCGCCGGCTTCATTTTTCCCCTCTCTGAAGACAAAGATGATTATTCTTTAATCATATCGGCTAAAAATAAAAAATATTTAACCCGGGAATACATTTGAGGAAACTGGAGGGGAAGAGATGAGCTTCTGAGCTGGTTAAATGGCGGCTTCGCTGACCATCTCTTTTATCACCATGAGCTGGGTGCGATAGGAGCGCTCCATCTCATCCAGCTTCATGGTCACGTAACGAACGGCTTCTTCCAACTGTGGGATGAGGACGTGTTCCAAGGCATTGACGCGGCGACGAGTCTTTTCTATTTCTAAAGCTAAGAGCTCTACGGCTTTTTCGACCTCTGCTAATTGGATCATCAACGGTAGAGCTTCATTGAAGGTTTGCAGAGCATCATCCAAAATCGCAGGAGTGGTACTCAAACCGTAGCAGTCAAAGGTTCCCTTCTGCTGCAATTCAATTTGTGGCACAGCCACTCCCATCAGGGTCTTCTGTAGGATATCAACGGAGACTTCAGCATGGGGATAAAGTACAGCTTCTTCTATGACTTCGATGGCAACCTCGGATCGAGCAAGGGCGAATAGTAGATAAGCCTGAATCAGTTTCTCTTCCACTTCCTGTCGAAGGACACGATTTCTGCGAATGAGGATAAAGAACTGCTTCATCAGCTCATCCAACTTATCCTTAAGGAGCTTATGCCCTCGCTTGGCGATCTCCGTTCGCTTTTTCAATTTCAATAATTCCATCCGGTTCGGATTGACTTTAATCGCCATAATAACTCGTCCCGCCTCATAAGTCGGTAGTGGGAAGCGGGAGTGGGTAACAAACTCCCGACCTGGTTAGCTGCTGGCTACCTTTTTAACGAGGTACTTGCTCATGTATTTCTCAACGTACTCATCGCGTACTCTCTTGAGCTCTGCTCTGGGTAGGACGGAAATCAGCTCCCAGCCGAGATCCAGGGTTTCTTCGATGGATCTCTCCTCGTATTCCCCCTGGCGTACGAACTGATCTTCAAAGGCATCGGAAAAATCGGCGAATTGTTTATCCGCCTCAGATAAGGCGGCTTCTCCCAGAATGACGGCAAGTTCTTTGGCTTCCCTCCCTCGAGCATACGCGGCAAATAACTGATTGGAAATGTCGGAGTGATCCTCTCTGGTCTTTTCGGGACCGATTCCCTTCTCCTTCAACCTTGATAGAGAGGGTAATACATCGATTGGGGGATAAATGCCCTTACGGTGAAGATCTCGGCTCAACATGATCTGCCCTTCCGTAATGTAACCAGTTAAGTCGGGGATGGGATGGGTCTTGTCATCCTCGGGCATGGTGAGAATAGGAATCTGGGTGATGGAACCCTTCTTCCCCTTGATGCGACCGGCTCGCTCATACATCGTCGCCAGGTCGGTGTAAAGATAACCTGGATAACCCCTTCTTCCGGGAACTTCTTTTCTGGCAGCGGAAACCTCCCGAAGAGCCTCGCAATAGTAGGTCATATCGATCAGGATCACCAGGACGTGCATGTCCAAATCGAAGGCGAGATACTCCGCCGCCGTCAAAGCAACCCTAGGGGTGGCGATTCGTTCCACCGCTGGATCGTCCGCGAGATTGATGAAAAGCACCGCTCTTTCAATTGCTGCGGTCCTTCGGAATTCAGTGATGAAGTAATTTGCCTCTTCAAAGGTGATGCCCATGGCGGCGAAAACCACCGCAAATTCCTCTTCCTTCCCCAAAACTTTACTTTGACGAGCTATCTGAGCTGCAATTTGTGCATGAGGAAGTCCAGCGCCGGAGAAAATTGGGAGCTTCTGACCCCTAACCAGAGGGTTCAATCCATCAATGGCTGAAATCCCGGTTTGAATGAAGTCCGTGGGATAATCCCTAGCATATGGGTTTATAGGGCTACCGTGAATATCCATTCTCTTTTCGGGAATGATCTTGGGACCTCCATCGATTGGTCTTCCTAAGCCGTCAAAGATTCTCCCCAGAATATCGCGGGAGACAGCGAAATCCAATCCCCTTCCCAAAAACTTCACCCTGGTCTGAGTGATGTTTAATCCCTGGGTACTCTCAAAGACCTGGACCAGAGCCGTTTCCTTGGAAACCTCCAACACATTTCCCAGACCCACGAATCCATCGGGAAATTCCAGCTCCACAAGTTCCCCATACTTTACATCCGTCACTTTCTCCACCAAAAGAAGGGGTCCCACAACATCCCGAATTGTCAGATACTCTTTGGGCATATCAACTCCCCCCTCCACGAGCCATCTCACCTACGGGGGTGGGGGCCTTGAGCTCGGAAATTACCTTTTTCTCAAGCTCATTGAAGGTCTCCAGCTCATCCTCTGAAACATATTTGGCCCTGGCAATTTTCTCCCTCACGGGAGTATTTAAGATATCCTGCAGGGGTTTGCCATCCTCCAGAGCCTGCAAGGCTTGATGATGGAAGGTCATGATCAACTTGAGCATCAAGTACTGCTTCTTAAGGGAAGTGAAGGTATCATCCATATGATACGCATCTTGCTGCAGAAAATCCTCTCTAATGGATTTGGCCGTTTCCATGACCACCCGCTCATGGGTGGATAAGGCCTCGATTCCAACGAGCCTTACTATCTCCTTCAGTTCGGATTCCCTTTGTAAAATTCTCATGGCCTCGCCATGTAAATCCCTAAAGTCCGGTGATATCTCCTCCGACCAATGTTCCTTTATCTTATCCAGATACAAAGAATAACTGATGAGCCAGTCGATTGCCGGGAAATGCCTTTGGTAGGCGAGCCAGTCCACCAATCCCCAGAAGACTTTGACGACGCGCAGGGTATTTTGAACCACGGGTTCGGAAAGATCGCCACCGGGTGGAGAAACGGAGCCTATTACGGTGATGGAGCCCTCACGATTTTTGCTTCCCAGACAGACGACTTTCCCTGCCCTCTCATAGAAAGCCGCGAGCCTCGTACCCAGATAAGCCGGGAAACCTTCCTCTCCAGGCATCTCCTCAAGCCTTCCCGATATTTCCCTTAAGGCTTCGGCCCATCTCGATGTGGAATCGGCCTGAAGAGCAACGTTGTATCCCATATCCCTGAAGTATTCGGCAATGGTGATTCCGGTATAAACGGATGCCTCCCTAGCAGCTACGGGCATATTTGAGGTGTTGGCGATCAAAACCGTTCGCTTCATGAGGGGTTGTCCAGTGTACGGATCGATGAGCTCGGGGAAGTCTATTAAGACCTCGGTCATCTCATTCCCTCGCTCTCCGCAGCCGATGAATAGGATTATCTCCGCATCCGCCCATCTTGAAAATTGATGTTGAATCACGGTATTCGAGTGCACAACCCACCCAAAACCACCGATAAAGTTATGTGTTTTGGGCACTGTGAAATCAAACACAGGTTTAGGTATATCATTAATTTGAATTTCTTTTATTTCATCTAAATAAACATGATCTAGCGCGTTCCTCAAATTCAAAAGATTATTTACAGTAGATTCCCATTTAAATCTCAGATTGTCTTCTTTGGAAATAACCACCCACTTGTTGGAAATGGTGTTGACTAGTCTCTTGAATTTTTGTGTTGGTATTCTTCCAGTCTTTCGATAAGCTGTTATATATATTCCATTTCTCTCAAGCTCGATGGTTTTGATTCGAAGATCTTTAAGTAGGATTCCAAGTACACTGCCATCCACAGGAACGGAATCTATTCCTAGTTTGCTAGACTTTGGTAAATTTACCATTTTGTAGACAGCTTCCGTTCTTTTCGCACCAGAGATAGGCTTGATCAAATCTAAGAGTTTAGTACAATAGTCCCTCGCTGGGACGGTAATACGGTAAATAATATTACCCTTTTCCGTTCTTCTTCTATCGATTCTGTAAATTATTCCAAGTCTTAAGAGAAGATGAGAGATGCCGAGTACCATTTTATTGCTCATAGTCGGAAAATAAATCTCATTTCTATTTATTGATCCATCGCCGTGGAAGAACCCTCGTAAGAAAGCACAGACAATTTCCGTATCTGCATTCATTATCTGCTTTGGCACTTCAATGGTTATTTTTTTCGCCTGACCAGGAATGGTGCCCATTATCTTTGCAATAAATCGAGCTAAAACTCTGCTGCTGATCCTGTAATCTTCCCCTTCCTCACAAATCATGCACTCTAACCCAAATAATTTGCGACCTAAATAAGCAAACATCTTTAAGACAACTTCATCGGTATTTCTAAAACCAACATAATCGAAGTCGATTGTACCATCAGAAGCGACTAACCCTAAGAATTCGGCAAAGTCTTCGTCAATTTCCTGAGGAATTTTGACCATTTTGTAAGAAGTCTTCCCCGTGATTGTCTTTAGAGTCAAGGAAGTTACATCAACACCAGCATATTCAAATACTCCTTTGGTAACTCTTAAGGATGGATTATTACGCCCTACAATGTAGCTCCGCAGGGAGTCAACGGATATATCCAATTTCGAGGCCACTTCAAGAAGTTTCTTCTGCTCATCTAGCTCAACCAACGTCCTCACAAGAATGTCCAAAACTTCTTGATCAGCTACATAAATTGTTGGATCATCGCTTAGAATTTCAAATGCGTTTATCTTGGCTTCTTGGCCCTGTACATTGATAACTCTAGGAACTACAATCCTATCTCCTACCTTGAGTTCAGCCGCCTTGACCCTTCGGATTTTCCAGTCATTCCCTACTACGTGATATTCATGCATCTCGGTGGTCTCAGATATCCTGCCGCTTCTGGTAGCGACTTTGATTGTCCTTGGGGAAATAGCTGAATAGAGCAAGTTGGGCTTCTGTGAGGCAAAACTAATTCCATCAAAAGTAATTACCTCTGGGAGGCTTTCGGATTCTATAACACTTTCAAGTGCTCCTCCATCAAAAAACATGACCTGCTTTTCCACTAAAGAATGCCTGCCATAAAGCTCCTCTATGGAAATTATTTCTCCATCGGCAAGCAATACAGGGGTATCTCCTGAAACACACTTGCCACTGCCGAAGGGTCCGGGGACGCAGGCTGTTCCGCCTTTAGCTACGGGGAAGAAGGCATCCACCACCCGTTGTCCCGTTACCAATGGGATATCTGGGGGTAGCTTTTCCTTATAGGGACGGGGTCTTCTAACGGGCCATCTTTGGAGCATTTTGATGGGATGCTCTTTGCCATCCTCGGATATCACGATGGCCACGGTATCCTCTACGGTAAACTCGCCCGAATATATTCCCTTGATCGTGCCTTCTATTCCCGGTGGGACCATGATGCGGTGTTCAATTATGGGAGTCTCCTGTACCACGCCTATTATATCTCCGGGAGAGACCTTATCGCCGGAGGAAACCTTGGGTACAAAGGTCCACTTCCTTGTCCTATCCAAACCCGGCTCCTCCACACCGCGAACCACGAAATCACCGATTTTGCTTCGGATGATATCCAGGGGACGTTGCACTCCATCATATATGGATTGAAGAAGCCCAGGTCCAAGCTCCACACTTAGGGGCTCACCGGTGTCATAGACGGGGTCTCCGGGACCCAATCCCACGGTCTCCTCATAAACCTGGATGGATGCAGTATCTCCCCTGAGTTCGATGATCTCCCCCATGAGCCTCTGATGACCCACTTTAACCAGGTCATACATCTTTGCACCCTCAAGGCCCTCGGCTACCACGAGGGGACCCGATACCTTTATGATCCTGCCTTCCCTCATTACTTATCCTCCTCGCCTTGGTGCCTCATCCTAGCTTTAGTTTCTATTCTTCACCATTTTTTGCCATTGGACAAGGTGCAAAAGCGCAGAGGCACCAATTATTCTTCCTCTTCTTTGGCCAGAATATCGACGCCAACCGCCTTTTCCACTATTCTTCTTAAGCGTTGCAAACCCAGACCGACGCCCCCAGTGGTTGGCGGTATCACCACCATCGCTGGTTTGAGCTCTTCCGCAACCTCTGCGAGCAAATCCTTTATCTCCAGATATACGGGCTCTGTGACGAAAAGCACGCCATAATCCCGATCTTTAATCCGAAGCCAAATATCCCTTGCTTCCTTCATATCCACAACGGGATAGGCGTCCAATCCCAGAGCCGTGAACCCCAAAACGGATGTTTTATCTCCAATTATGGCTACCTTAGACATATAGGTCTCGAATCCTTTCCCTTATTTTATCCCTGGGCACATTATTTAGCCTTCCGGTGAGGATTACCCTCACCATATTTACCTCACTCTCCTTGGCTAAGATGTAACCTACAATCGGCTCCAAACCCACGGGGACATATTTCGCCTTCTTGGCGTGATTCAAAACGAAATTATCAACCAATTTATCGAAAGTGGACAAATCAACCTTCTTTTCCTCCCTGAATACTGCTCTCAAGAGCTCAGCGTGGGGAGTATTCTTCAACCGCTCTAGTAAACTATCTAAGGGTTCCTCATAAAGGGCGATGAATATTTCCCTGTCGATTGAACCATTATCGAACAGAGCTTGGGAAATAAAATCCTTCTTCCTCCCCAGGTTTTTGGCTCTTAAGAAAGTTTTGATATTCCCCAGGTCTATAAATATTTTGACCAAATCCTGTAGAAAATCATTTCTTTGCGAGACGGCCAACCCATGCAACAGTTTATAAAGCTCCCCATCCAGGACGATGTCGATTTGCTGAGAATCCCTTTCCTCTTCGAACCGATGCATGGCCTCTTTTACGGCTTGGCGGTAAACTTCAGGTAATTCATCCACCATTCCCTGCTCGATTAAATCCCTCGCTCTTGGCACATCCAGGAGTCCCAGATGGGACCAGATATGCTCTCTAGTTTCCTGCTTATACTTGGTCTTAAGGATGACTTTTAAATTGTGGAAATCATATCTCAGCCGAAAGAATGAGATTATATTGCGCTCGCGAGTTAACTCATTCAAAAAATCGTAAACTTTAGCCAAATACTTATGGAGAGCCTCTTCGATATCGTCAATCGTCCGCACGTTCTCAAAGAATCCCCCATAATCGGTCTCCGCCAATATCCGCAACTGGTCGGAGAAATCATCCGCCTCCACCAACCTCTCCACCCTATGGCGAGTGAATAGTTTATTCTCAAGTACCTTTATCCTCCCAGTGGCGACACCATATTTTATTGGATCAATAAAAGCTTTTAACCTCACCTTCGTCCCTTCGCCCCTCGTCCTTCGCCCTTCAACCTTGAACTTTCAACCTCTCCAAAGAGTATTTTTAATACTTGGGGCTCTATTTCCTCTCTCAGTGTTTCGAGCAGTGCAGGGAAAGAGTTATTCGCCTCGATTTTATCCGACCTAAGGATAAAACCACCTCTTATATCCCTCGTTTCCTCAGCTAATTTTAAGTTGCCCTTCTTGCCTTGTTTAACTAAGATAGAATTTACCTCTTCCACAAAATTGTTGGTGATTCGCTCCCTATCGCGGGGTGAGAGGATGATTTCCTCCTCTCCCGTTGTCGCTGCATTTACTATCATTTTTTTCAACAGCTCTTGATATTCCTTGGATGGGAGAGATAAGAGTTTGTCCAAAGCTCCTTTAAAGGCAGATCCCACAGCATCTTGTTTTTGAGAGAGGATGGAATTGCGCGATTCCAGCCGAGCCAGAGATAATATCCTTTTCTTCTCCTCCTCAGCCTGAGCCTGAGCGGTGGCAAGAATTTTAGATTTTATGGATTCAGCTTCCCTTCCCGCCGACTCCAGGATCTCATCCGCCTTCGCCTTCGCCTCATCCCTTATGTAGCTGGCGTCTTTTTCAGCATCGCTTTTGATTCGTTCGATTATTTTCTCTATGGGCATTTGGGAAACCACCGGTTTCTTTAGATTATATACCCGCTTTTATGGAGAGCAAAAGAAGGATGGAGATTATCAACGATAATGCGGCGTAAGTTTCCACCAAGGCGGGAAGAATCAATGCTTTACCCGCTTCCCCTATTCTTTTAGCAACCATGCCCGCGGCACCCACCGCGGTCAATCCCTGATAAATCGCCGAAACCAGACAAGCGAAACAAACGGGCATGCATGCGAGGAAAATTTGAAATCCCTGAGGGGATGTTAATTTACCTCCCTCTCCACCAATGAGAAAGAAGAAGACGACCAAAACGCCAGTGATGAACCCGTATATTCCCTGGGTTCCAGGTATGGCACAAAGGGGAAGAAGCCCTCCAAATTTTTCAGGGTCTTCCACAAGTATTCCAGCTGCGACATTTGCTATGTAGGTGATGCCGATTGAGGAACCAATCCCTCCCCCAATTGCCGCGGCTGCTGCCCCTGCAAGAGCCCAATGAAATCCAGACAATCCCAAAATCATACCTTCTGCCCCCTTTCACTTTTTAAAGAATAAACATACCCCTCCTTCATTTTATAAAATTCTCAAAAATTTTAATCGTACTTGAGGACCAAATGCTTGGTTTGGAGCTTAAAAGGCTCGAATTTGCGACCTCCATCGGAGTAAAAATACTTAAAGAATTCCACATACTGAAGCCTGAGTGGATGCACGAAGGCGCCAAGGAGATTTATCACCAAATTGAAGATATGCCCAACGGCCAAGAGTAGAACCATAAGGATGATCCCCAAAAAAGGTATTCCCAACAACATCCTCCCGAGCATATTGATGACCCAACCAATTAAAATCGTCGCCAGACCTAAAGCCATAAGACGAGCATAAGAAAGAAAATCTCCTATAAATCCGGTCATTCCGTAAAGGCTATATAAGCCGCTTGCGAATCGCACCAGGGCACTTCTTGAAGATTTGCTGAAAAGTCCGACCAATATGGCAAAGCCGATCAACTTGAGAAAAATACTCGAGGAGTCGCGACCGGAGAGGAGGGTTAAAACCCAGCCACAAATGGAAACCAGGAAAAAGATGGAAAATACTATGCCCCAAAAACTTCGCAGAGCTTTGCCCAACTTTTCACCCTTTATGCCCTCACACATCTCACGCCATAAGGAGCAACAATTGCTGAAATACCTGCCTTGAAGGAAGATAACGAGCAAGATTCCAAAACCCACCCCCCACATAGCTTTTGGATAAAGATTTTTGAATACCGGTGATGAGGTCTTGGTCATTTTCTCTCCTAGCCAACAAGCCAGCCATAGAAGTACAGCGGGTAAAAAGAGAAAGGTGGGAATCTGATCGAAGACGACATCTTTTATCCTTTGATTTCTAAGATTGTTGACGGCTTGGAGGATCACCCCGAAACAGACATGGATGATACCCAATGCGATGGAGAGAAGCAAGAACACCTGAGCATCATTGACCGGATCGATGAGGATTAATCCTTTCAAGAAAGAAGGCAAGGAAGCAACATCTATGCAAAAATAACTGCCCGTAAGCACCCCGACGATCATGGAGGCTATCCCACCATAGGCGAGTAGGTGAAAGAACCTCTTAACGTTCTCGCTGACCTCCAATTTCTTGCTCACCCACCAACATGCGAGTGCCAACATCAAGCCATACCCCACATCGCCCAGGCAAATCCCAAAGAAGAGGAAGAAGAACGGAGCAAGATAAGGAGTGGGGTCAACCTCATTGTAATCGGGGAGCCCATAAAGTCTGGTGAGAACCTCAAAGGGTCGGAAGATTGGTTTATTTTTTAAAACTATGGGTGGCTGCTCGCCCTCGATGGGATCGGTGAAGGTTACCTCTATTTCCTCCGATATTTGATTTATTTTCTCCTGAAATTCAGGCAAGTGCTCTGCTTCCACCCATCCCTCGATCATGAAAGCTTCCCTGGTATTGGCAAAATTCGCCTGAATTTCGGCTTTCCTTCGTTTATTTTCAAGAAAGTCATAGAGGACTAAAAGGTCGGGTTTCAAGTACAGCAAATCCCTTATTTTTTTGACGATGGCTTCCTTCTCCCTTTCCAACGCGCTGCATTCTTTCTCAATGCTTTCGATTTTCTTCCGAGGAGTCTTTTTCAAAGCGGGGAGAAAGACCTGGCGAAAACCATGTTTCTGAAGGATGCCATAGACCTGATCGGAGTGCCTCTTCAAGAAGATGAGGAGAAAATTTGAATCCCTAAAATCCTGGCTAACTAGGGTTAACTCACTTTCCACCACATTTTCTTCCAATTCCCCTTGCAAATCTGGGAATTCGGGCGTGGGGACCTGTCCAATGAGGATCACGGTTTGTGCAGTCTCCCCGAGATCGCTCAAGTTAAGAGTAAGAGACAACCAGGGCAGAAGATCCTCTTTCAATGCTTTAAGCTGGGATATCTCGTTACGAATGTGGGCGAGTTGATTGTCAAAATTTTCACATTCTTCATAAATATCATTAAACTCGATTTTATCCTCAATCTCATTGAAACTGGTCCAGGCGACCTTGACCTTCTCCTTGATTAAACCGAATAAAAATCCCCCTTTTCTTTCCTCAAAATCCGCCAAAAAATCGAGGACAAATTGCACCTTGGAGAGGAGAAGTTCCAGATGTCCCAAATCTGGCTGGTAATCGACTAGGAGAGGTTCCCAATCGGTTTCTGCAATCTCCTCCCTTAAATTCATGATGTGTAGCAAGCCCTGCTCGTTTAAAGTATCAACGAGCACTTGCCTTAAGGAACTATGGGCAACAAGATAAACTTTTTTCATCTTCACTACAGCCACTAGGAAACCAACCTTTCCGCGATGAGATTTATCGCCTTCTGCAAATTCTCGCCGGCTACCTTGCTGATTTGCCTTCTTTTCTCCTCCGCCTCTTTCCTGATTGAGAGGGCTTCTTGCTCCGCTTTTTGCTTTATTTCTTCTTTTACTTTTTTGGACCTTTCCTTCGCCTCTTCTCTCGCCTTCTCGATGATTTTGGTGCCCTCACGGCGAGCTTTTTCTATAATCTCCGCCGCTTCTTGTTTGGCATCTTCGATTAGTTGGTTGGCCTTCTGTTCAGTTTCACGGATGACCTTAAGGCGTTGGAGCATCATCGTCACTTTAAGAAAATGCTTTAAAACCTGCAATTTTGCAAAGTCGAAAAATATATTAACACCAAATCCCATTTTAGACAATCGATTTCATTTTATAATTTTCGATCAATGTTTCTTTAAGGCTATGGGGTAAACATGACCCATTTTCCCCTGCAAATAAGCTTGATAAAGGGTGCAAAATATGCAACGAGTTTTATCATTCCTTCTGCAGCAGGGAACATTTATCTCTTCCCAACAATTCGTATCCCTCAGAAATGCAGGGCAAACGATGCATTGATTCGCTGGACATCCTTTCATGTCCCGACAGAAATTCATCGAAATCACCCTCGGCAATAAATTTTACCCTGCGCCCCCAAGTGCCTAAAGGCATGGGAGGCATCGATGGCCAAACCGATGGCCACACCCGCCTGGGGTAGCAAGCCTAATCCCACATACCTCTTTACAGTTTCTGGAGCCTTTGTGATGGCTGCTCCAAAGTATGCCCCCAGACTTTTGCCCAGAGCCCTCATCAAGATGTAGATTAGACCAAGTAGACCAAGCTTGGGCAATAAACCAAGTTGCAATTTTACTCCCACAAGGACAGACCTTCAGCTATCTTTGGGGTGACCAAATTGAAACATGATGAACCCAACAAAACGCCAATGAATATATATCCCACAACATGGGGAATCCTTATTTTGTCACTTAAGCGTGCTCCAAAAATCCCAAAATGACGAGTGTTCCTAAGAGCAAAAAGATGTTCACTTTAGGTTGGCAACACCTCCTAGAACCTTTTTGGAAAGATAAATCCTTGAAACAACAGGTGGATTAAAATTTAACCTTCTTCCATAAGGGAACGACAGAGCTCAGCCCGGCTCACCACTCCCACCAATTTTTCTTCCCTCACAACAGGTAAAATCTTCAATCCCCTGACTAACATGATCTCCGCCGCATTGAGGATAGTATCATCTTCGGTAACACAAACCGCTTCTTTGGTCATGAAATCCCTGACATAACGCTCCCCTACTTGGATCATCCTTCGAGCTAACACCGCAAAATCACGAACGAAAAACTCATCGGTTCGGCCGAACCGACCGGGAAAGGCGGATTCGATTATGTCCTTTTCAGTAATGATGCCCATAACTCGATGCTCATCATCGACCACCGGCAAGCCGGAAAATCTACAACGAGCCATTATTCTAGCTGCCTCTTTCAGAGTGGTATCCTCGGAAACAGCTGTCAGGTCGCGGGTCATGATCTCTTTAATCTTCATCTCTTTACCTCCTTTAACTGCACCCAGTCAAGGAATTGCTCCACCTCTTGTCGGCTTTCTATCCTATTCTCAACCTTCCTAACCACAGCTATTGAAGCAGCCATCCCCAGTCGGATGGCTTCATCGATTACACCGCCCTTTGCCAAAACAAAAGCCATCCCACCTATCATAGCATCTCCTACACCCACTCTGCTCACTATCTCCACACCAGGGGCGCTCGCTTCCCATATTTGCTCCGGGGTCACCACGATATGATTTATATAATTGGAGCCGATGACCACGACTTGAACGCCCTTAGCCAAAATCCTTTGAGCAACTTCCAGTCTTCGGCGATTGGAATTGAGCCTCACCCCCATGAACTGGTCCGTAGCCCGGATATCGGGCTTGACTAGAAAAGGCTGAGCCTCCAGTCCCCTGATAAGGGCGGGTTCTGTAGTATTAAGGATGGTCTTTATCCCCCTTTCTCTGGCCATGGTGATCAGCTCAGCACAAATTTCGGGCTCCACACCTTGGGGGAGACTACCTGCAATGATGACCATTTCACTACGGGAAAGCACCCTCTTAAAAGTCCCCTCAAATTCTTGGATCTCCTCGATCGAAACAAGTGGTCCCCTTTCATTGATCTGCGTTTGAGTATGGCGTGCTTCATCTAGAACGATGTAGTTAGTTCGAGTCTCTTCAGCTATATGCACAAAACTTGTGGTGATTCCAGCTTTCCTGAGTTCCTCCTCAAGAAATTGACCGGAAGTGCCTCCAACAAACCCCATGGCGATGGCTTCGGAACCCATAGCTTGCAAAAGATACGAGACGTTTACACCCTTGCCCCCCGCCGTAGTCATTAAAACCTCTGCCCGATTTAGCCTATTCGATCTCAAGCCACGGACCCTTAAGATCTTATCCACAGCTGGATTGAGAGTTACCGTGGTAATCAAACCAATCAACCCCCTCCTCCAAACTATATCCAAAGTATCCCATTTAAAAACTACTTTCAGTCATTCTTTTTATCGTGTTTCCCTAATATTGCATTTCTGTCAAATCATACTATCTATCATTACGGCTTCTATTTCTCTTGAGCCTCGCCCGAAGCCACCAGAGCATATCTAGTACCTATGGGTCCTATCAATTCACAAACAGCTATGGCTGATAACTCTATAGCCGTAATTAGAGCTGCAAATTCCGGAAACTTGCTTTGGACGATGAGAACTAGTCCTATAGTAAGTCCAGCTTTAGAGAACATGGCAAATCCTAAATATTTCTGGACCACTTTTTCCGCACCAGATGCGGCGGCACCAACAAATACTCCCCCAACTTTACCAATTCCCCGGGCTATAATATATATCAAAGGTATTAACCAGTTTGCAGTGAGCACATCCAGGCGTAGACTGGCACCAGCCAAGGCAAAAAATACCACAAATATGGGTAGCTCCACATCTTCCAAGACTGTAAACACTTCTGAGCTATGGAAGTTAGCCACCGTCAATCCCATCACCATACAAAGCAACAGAGCAGAAAATCCTACCATCTCACCTATTTCTCCTCCCAAAAGCGCCGCCCCTACCAATAATATGAGAATCTCATGTCTATCTTTCACCAACTTAAGAATATAAACCATTATAATTCCCAATACGGCTCCAAAGATTATGGAACCGCCCACTCTAAATAATGGTGTTGTGAACATCTCTGTACTAAAACCTTTTATGCCCACTACCGCCACCACGATGCTAAACAATGCGATGCATGCTGCATCATCCAAAGCCACCACGGCTAAAAGTGTGCTGGTGAGTGGACCTCTAGCTTTGTATTCTCTGACCACAGCCACTGGGGATGCGGGAGCGGTGGCTGAAGCCATGGCGCCGAGTAGCAAACAGACGGGAAATGACAGGTGAAGAAAAAATTTCGCGGTTAGAAAGACGACTATGAACGCTCCAGCAACTTGGGTTATCGTGATTACACCAACGCTTTTGCCCAGTCTCCTGAGCTTCTCCCAATGTAACTCACCACCGATGATTAAGGCAATTAGGGCAAGACCTAATACCTTGATGCCACCCATTGTCTTATTTAAACTCATGGGTATGAGGTTGGTGACGTTGGGACCGAGGATAATTCCGGTTATGAGGTATCCAGCAACTGCTGGAAGTTTAATCAGCCTGGCTAACTTCCCTCCAACATAGCCCGCCAACAATAGTATGCTTGCTCCAATGATCTGTTCGTGAATAGCCATGATTTAGCCAAAACCTTACCCCTTCAATTATCTTGGATGCCACTAAAGGTAAGCCCTTGGCTCTAAATAATAAAACAAAATCATAGCTGTATCAAATTTATAGGCTATTTGGTTGTGTGGGAATTTTGAGTCATTTCATAATCCATAAAATCAAAATTGACACGTGGTGACATAGAGAGATGTTGCGAAGATTTTTACATAAGAATTTAAGAGAGCGGATTTCTTGTATGTTGACCTTGTTTTCTGTGTTTGATATATTGATTTTGCTGTAGAATTTCTTGAATGGCTAAGAAACTCAATACAGCATTTGGCAGGGATAAGAGGATTTATATCTGGCAAAAGACTGATTTATTCAAGCGCAAATTCTCAAAAATTATGGAGGTTTATTTACTATAATGATGATGTAGTTTGTTTAGAGAGAAAGTGCTCCTTAGCTATATAGTGGTTATAGAGTTCGCAAATACGGGGGTGTAGCCGAATCTGGTACAGGCAACGGACTTAAAATCCGTCGGCAGTGATGCTATGCGGGTTCGAATCCCGCCACCCCCACCAAAAAACTGGCAAAGCCAGTTTTAGTTCGTAGTTGGTAGTTTATAGTTGTTAGTTAGAAGACTCAAGAGCGGTATTTGAGACTAGACACAGAACTTGGAGGAAGTTTCTGTCCCAATGATGTTTTTAAGAAACTGCCAAGGTGATACCTAAAGCACTTTCTCGGCTGTGAGTTGTACGATTCTCCTGATTTCTCGCTTTAAGTGATCAGGGAGACCCGGTATCTCGGGATCTAAAAAGCCTCGCACAATTAGGGATGTTGCCTGCTCCTCGTTTAAGCCTCTCGACATCAGGTAACATAATTGCTCCTCTTCGATCTTTCCCACAGCCGCCTCGTGAGAAAGATCGCACCCCTCGACTTTTCCTTCTAACTCCGGAATGGCATGAATCCTGGCTTCCTTCGATAGGAGGAGACCTCGACAATCGAGGTGAGCTCTGGTTTCGGGACACTCACCGACCAGATGTCCCCGGGCGATTATTTGAGAGGAATCCCTAGCAATGGCCCGTGCAGTTACCTCAGCTTTTGCTCCTCCGGCTTTGAGAACCGCCCGATTCCCCACATCAATGAAGGAATCCTTGCAACCATAGATCAGGGTATGATATCTGGCTTTACTATCGTCTCCCAGGCAATAAGCTACGGGATACATTTGGAGGGTCTTCACTGGGCGAAAGCAGACGTAATTACTTAAAAATGTTCCGCCCCTTTCAATGATAGCACCCGTTCTCGGTCTGACCTCGATTTTGGGTGCCCAGCCGTGAATCATGGTGAAGGTGATAGTGGCTCCCTTCTTGATATAAAATTCGGAAACACCAATGTGCATGCCGAAATCAACCGATGGATGGATTGTGCAGCCTGTGATGATGTGCAACTCAGAATCCTCCTCAGCGATGATCACATTATGGGGACATTGCAGTATTCCATAGCTTCCCATGAATAGACATGCTTGCACCGGTAGGGTGAGTCTTGCACCCGGTTCGGTTCGAATGAAGTAGCCTTGGGTTTGATTGATTTCAGCCATGGCCGTGTATTTATCCATGTCTACGGGGACGGCTTTCCACCAATAATCGGCAAGCCAGTCATATTTCATTAAAGCCTGGTTCATGCCCATTATCTCTACACCGGGAATACCCTTATGAGTTCGGGCAACGATAACGGAATGATCACACTGAAAGAAGGTTCCCGAGCGCATGGCTTCATTGGAATCGATTCCGACCACCTTCGCGGCCTCTTGAATTTCCTGAGGAAGCTCCGCGGGAGCTGAAACTGTGGGGTGATTTGGCTCCTCCCTTTTGAATTTATCGATATCCACATCGGGACCAATTTTTGCCCGCTTCTCTTTTGCTGCTTCAGCTCTTTTGATAGATTCTCTTCTCCACTTGGGTAACTTGGACATCATCTCTCCTCCTTCTCAACCAAGCTTTTCATTTCAGGCGGACAAATCTCCAGGTACTCACAATAGCCCTTTTCCTCAATCTTTGAAAATATCTCATGGGGATCTCCACTGACAACGATCCGCCCATTGCACATCACCGAGGCTCTATGTGGCCTGATGTAGGGAAGAATATGTCGATAATGGGTGACGACAAGAGCGGCGCATCTCTTCTCCCTGATGTATTCACCAAGGTCAAACCCCAAAGTTTTTAAAGAGACGATATCCACTCCGGAGTCCGGTTCATCCAGGATCATGAGTTTTGGATTAGCTGCAAAGACCTGGGCCAACTCCGAGCGCTTTTTCTCTCCTCCCGAGAAGCCCACATTGACATCTCGAATCCAAAAGGTCTCAGGATCCAGTCCAACCTTGGATAAAAGGGCTGTGGCTAGGGTTTCCCGCCCCTCCTTCAGTGGATCCCAGGGCTCCCTTCCAGCAGCGATTCTGATCAAATCCCTCAGTTTAACCCCCCTGATCTCGGGAGGGGTTTGGAAGGCGATGGAGATTCCCATCTTCGCTCGTTCATAAATGGGTTTGTCCTGGAGATCAATCCCATCGAAGATGATTTCCCCCTCGGTCACCTGATAATTGGGATATCCAAGGATGGTCATGATCAGAGTGGTTTTCCCAGAAGCATTCGGTCCCATGAGGACATGAACTTCTCCCTCTTCCACCGTGAAGTTCACATCGGTCAATATCTCTTTACCAGAAACGGTAACGGTTAAATCTTTTACCTCCAGTAAGCTCATTTCCCTCTCTCCCTTCTCTGATATATCTAATACCATATCTGAATAATGTGAAAATTTAAAATGAAAATTTAAATGGACTATTAACAAGTCAAGTTGACACTTTCTGACACTTTCGGTTTTCATTGTTC
>JASEGB010000015.1 GCA_030018275.1 Actinomycetota bacterium
CGCACGTACGGTTTGGAGGGGGGAGGAGCTGGGAAACCAACCAGCCCTTCCTACCACTATCATTTAATTGAAATGAGTGTATGAAAAGTGTACCTAGATCCTAAATTGATGGATAAGATCATAAAAGTCGCTTTGGATGAAGACCTCGGTGAGGTGGGAGATATAACCACCAAGGCGGTATTCCCTGAACCTCAAAGATCGAAGGGAATCATCCTTTGTAAGGATTCTGGAATTATCGCTGGGATGGAAATCGCAGCTAGAGTGTTCACACTCTTGGACAATTCCATCATTTTCAATCCACGGGTAGATGATGGAGAAAAGGTGCAACCTGAGCAGGTTTTAGCAACGGTTGAAGGTTTTACCCAAAGCATCTTGACCGGGGAGCGCACCGCCTTAAATTTCCTCCAGCACCTATCGGGAATAGCCACTTTAACTCATAAATTTGTTGAAAGGGTAAAGTCTTATCCGGTGAAGATTATGGACACCCGCAAAACCCTGCCCGGTTTGAGGGCATTCGAGAAATATGCGGTCCAAGTCGGGGGTGGTTTCAATCACCGTCTCGGTTTATACGATGGAGTTTTAATCAAAGATAACCACATCCGAGCAGCGGGTGGCATCGCCCAAGCGATAAAAACCGCTCGCTTACATCTTTCCAACGAGGTAAAAATCGAGGTGGAAGCGGAAACTTTGGAGCAAGTGAAGGAGGCTATAGAAGCTGGAGCCGATGTGATCATGCTGGATAACATGGATATCAATACCATGCTCGAGGCGGTAAAACTCGTAAACAAACGAGCTCTTGTTGAAGCATCCGGTGGCGTGACTCTTGAAAATGTAGTGAAGATGGCGAAAACCGGGGTGGATTGGATTTCCGTCGGGGTTCTCACTCAAGCGGCTCCTTCCCTCGACATCTCCCTCGAAATTCTTTTGATGAGCATCAGCGATGAGCGATGATTGGGACTCTGAACGAGTCCGGAGTCTCTTAGCACTCCCGACTCCTAACTACCGACTAAATGGGGGTTGGAATTATTGGATGCCCTTGGATTTTTGAATATTCTCCTGCACTACTTCAAGCTCTATGGATATTATTTAATCTTCTTGGCACTACTGCTGGAAAACATTGTCATTATCGGTTTATTCATGCCCGGCGAGACCATTTTGCTCGCAGCGAGTTTTTTCGCTTCACAGGATCATTTCAATTTAACCTATGTCATCCTCACAGCTATCGCTGGGGCGTTTCTCGGCAATAATATCGGCTATTTCCTTGGTAGAAGGGGAGGACGTCCCTTCATCGAGAGATTTGGTGAGCATTTTTTCATATCAAAGGAAAAGATCAAGGAAGCGGAGGAGTATTTCGACAATCACGGTGGCAAAACCATATTCATTGGACGCTTTGCCATCGGGATCAGGGTTTTTCTGGCTCCTTTAGCTGGAGCTTCACGCATGAATTATCTAAAATTCTTTCTTTACACCGTGCTTAGCGTGATCGTGTGGACTCTTTTGATTTCTACTCTGGGGTATACTTTCGGTGAGCACTGGGAGCTTCTATTGAGGTTTCTTAAGCGGGCGAGTCGAATTTTATTGGTGATAATAGTCGGTCTTTTCTTTCTTTCCTATTACCTACGCCGCAGGAAACGGGAGCGAAAACGTGAGTGATGAGAATGCCCATCGAAGAAATCTTATATTTCCTTAAGGATAAAAAGGGAGAATATATTTCCGGGGAATACCTTTCAAAACGTCTTTCGCTTTCGAGAACGGCCATCTGGAAGCAAATTCAAACCCTAAAAAGCCAAGGATACAAGATTGATGCCTCTCCACGCTTGGGATATCGGTTATGTTTCGTCCCTGATCTTCTCTTGCCCGCGGAGATAAGGTACAAGTTGTCCACGAAAATTTTGGGAAAGGAAATCCATCATTTTAAAGAAGTGGAATCGACGAATGATGTGGCTAAGGATCTTGCAATCAGAGGTGCTCCTGAGGGAACCATCGTGGTTGCCGAAGTGCAAACGGGGGGACGGGGGAGGTTGGATAGGGGATGGTTCTCTCCACCTGGTGGAATTTGGATCTCCCTTATACTGAGACCTTCGGTGAGTCCGGCTGATATCCCAAAGATTACGCTCATGACATCGGTGGCCGTCGCCAAGGCCATCAGCGAGGTCACTGGACTCGGGGTTAAAATTAAATGGCCTAATGATATTCTACTCGATGGTAAAAAAGTGGCCGGTATCCTGACGGAGATGGGGGCCGAGGCCGATCGATTGAATTTCGTGGTCGTGGGCATCGGCATTAATGCCAATGTGGACATTGACATTTTTCCTCCAGATATTGAACCCCATGCCACATCGGTTAAAAGGGCTTTGGGGCAGAACGTAGACCGCTTAAAATTGCTCAGATGTCTTCTTGAACGGTTGGAACGGAAGTATATTCGATTACAAGGGGGGAAATTTAAAGGGATTTTAAATGAGTGGAAGGGTCTATGTACCACTTTGGGTAGCCAAGTCAAAATCTCCACTGTGGATGGCGAAATTCAGGGAAAGGCAACTGGTGTCGATGAACACGGTGCGCTCATCTTGAAGCTTGCCTCGGGAAAAACTAAGACCATCTATGCGGGCGATGTCACCATTTTGCGCAAGGCATAGTGTCTTTAAACTCAAAAGCAGATCTCAAAAGTAGTGGCGGGGTTTATCCCCACCTAGTAATTATAAAATTGATTTGACCATTGGATAGTGTTTTTTATTGTAGGTTACCAGTGTTAAATTGTTGGCTATCGCCGTGGCGGCGATTAAAGCATCCGGTATTTCAAGAGTAATGCCTTTAGCCCGATATTCTTTAATGAAATCCCCAGCCATATCGGCGGTGTAGACATCGACGTTGTAAGTTGAAAGTGCATTAAGGAATTCTTCCGTTGCTGTCCTCTCTTTTTCCAGAGTTCCCATGAGAATTTCAGTTCGAGAAATTGCAGAGATAGCTAATTCTCCCTCTTTGGATAAGTTTTTTATCAAAGAAACGGTATCCTCTTTACCGCGAAGATACCATATGATAACGTCCGTATCCATGAGATATTTAGCCATTATTTCTCCCCTGGAATAGAGATTTCTCTCTCTTGCGCCAGGAGGTGCGCAATTTTCTTACGTATGCATCTACTCCCCTTTTGAGTTCGGGGTGATTTTCCTCCCTCCAAGCTCCCGCAGCTTTTTCGAGAGCTTTTTGAAGTTTAATCCTTTTTAGCTTTTCTCGGGCAGCTTCAGTGATGAAGCGACTGCGCTGTCTTTTTCCCACGACCTTTGAGATTTCATCCAGTAAATCTTGGGGCAGAATAATGTTTGTTCGAATAAGCTTCATATTTTATGACTCCTTCTACATCTAATTTTTATGCATAAATAGTGTAAAATATTAGTATGTTTTTGTCAAATTCTTTTAATTCGCTTGACAAGAGGTTTTATTTGAGATAAATTGTCAACCAAATTTTTAAATTAGTTAACAATTTATTTAGAGGTGATTTAATTGAGGATCGGGATTCGAGACATGGTTTTGGTTGCCCTCTTCGCAGCTTTGACGGCTATAGGAGCTTGGATTCGGATTCCCATTCAACCCGTTCCCATTACTTTTCAGGTGTTCTTTGCTTTGCTGGCCGGGGCAATCCTTGGTGCGTGGCTGGGTGCTTTAAGCCAGATCATCTACATTTTACTGGGGTGTATAGGATTGCCAGTCTTCGCTGGAGGTTCATCGGGTTTGGGTGTGCTGTTTGGTCCAACCGGGGGCTATCTTTTTGGATTCGTCATCGGAGCATATCTCATTGGTGGGATGGTTGGGATAAGACAAAATCCCGGATATCTTTGGTTTTTGGTATCCATGTTACTCGGTGTAGCAGTCATTTATCTACTGGGAATGATCCAGCTCATGATGGTTACCAGGATGACATTCCAGAAAGCTTTGGCTGTGGGGGTATTGCCCTTTATCGGAATCGATCTCATCAAGGCAATTGTGGCTGCTCTGGTAGCTCAGAGATTAAAGGATGCTTTCAAGACACTTTAATGTTTTTACCCACTATTTTTGGAGAAGAACCTTAATTTTGAATTTGAGATAGGGCTTAATTGAGATTTATATCTAGCCTATAAGTAAATTCTGTAAAAAATGCTAGGCATTTGGTATAATTCGAGTAGTTGGATGGGAGGATGGGGGAGATGTTACTGGCGATAGATGTGGGTAATACCCAAACAGCAGTTGGCATCTTCAAGGGAGACGAACTTTGCTGTCACTGGCGCATCTCCACAAATAAGGAGGAAACAGCCGATGAACTCGCCATTACCCTTTCCGACTTGCTGGCTTTGAAGGGTTTCACATTAGATGACCTTACTGCCATCATTATCTCATCCGTTGTCCCACATTGTACGATCTCTTTGATCGAGATGGTCCGCAAGAATTTGGGGATAGAGCCCATGGTTGTGGGTCCTGGTGTGAGAACGGGGATACCAATCCTTTATGACAATCCCCATGAGGTTGGGGCGGATAGAATAGCGAATGCGGTTGCTGCTTACGAACTTCATGGAGGACCGGTAATAGTGGTGGACTTTGGAACTGCGACCACCTTCGACGCTATCTCAGAAAAGGGTGAGTACCTAGGAGGCGCCATTGCCCCGGGAGTTGAAGTCGCTGCTCAGGCTCTGTTCAGTGCTGCAGCCAAGCTTTCGGGAGTGGAGTTGGTAAGACCTCCTTCTCCCATCGGCAAGAATACTCAGGCAAGCCTGCAATCGGGTATCATATTTGGCTCCGCTGGATTGGTGGACACCCTGGTGAGAAGGATTAAAAGGGAGATGGGGGATAATCCAAAGGTGGTTGCCACCGGAGGTCTTGCCGAACTCATGGCTCCGGAGTGTGAAACCATTGACGAGGTTAACCCGCTTCTAACCCTAATTGGGCTCAAGAAGATTTATGATAAAAATATCTAACTATTTCACTATTTTGGAGATATTTAACTCCAGGATATCTTCAGCTCCCTTTGCCTTGAGCTTCGGGATTAAGGTATTGACCTCACTTTTATTTACAACCGTAATTACCTCGTAATAATTTGCGTGATATAATTTGGAGACTGTGGGTTTTTTCATTGCCGGTAACGCCCTGACCACTGCATCCAATTTTTCTTCGGGCACGTTCATACAGAGCAGAACCCGACCCCTTGCTTCTATGACTCCCAGCAGTAATGTCTTAATCTCCTCAATTGCCCCTCTCTTCTTCGAATTTTTCCATGATTCCTTGTTCGCTATGAGCTTTGTCGTAGATTCCATTATCGTTCCAATAATCTTCAATCTGTTTTTCCGCAGGGTCTCACCTGTTTCAGTTAAGTCCACGATTACATCCATGAGTTCGGGAATTTTAGCCTCCGTCGCTCCATAGGAATAGAAAATCTTCACCGGTATTCCCAGCTTTTCAAAATAATCTCGGGTTATATTGGGGAATTCCGTTGATATTCTACTTCCGGGGGGGATTTGTTCGGGGGATTCTATTTCTGATTCCTCGAAGACCGCTAAGACCATCTTGACTGGTTCGGTGGTTACTTTACTGTAGGGAAGATCTGCCACCTCAACGACATCCGCTTTTGACTCCAAAACGCAATCAAGACCGGTAATCCCAAGGTCAAAGTAACCTTCTTCAACATATTTCGGTATCTCCTGAGGTCTTAAGATTTTTACCTGCGAGATCCTGGGATCGTAAATAACTGGATTATACCCCCGAAATTCCTTTTTCACCTCGAGATCCGCTTCCTTGAAGAGCAACAGGGTTTGTTCCTCTAGACTTCCCTTGGGAAGAGTTATTTTTAACATTTTTAACCTCCTCGACCGCGCCTGCCCGTCCGGAAAGCGGACCTGCCGGCAGGCAGGAAAGCGAAGCTTTGCTAGAAGGATAGCATATTTACATTCAAATGTTAAAATCCATTCTCAAGCAAATTTGCTTCAAATTTTTCAATTTTATGTTAAAATGTACACAAAATTGTGCACGGAAAATATAGTTATGGAACTAATTCGTATTGGGGAGAAAATAATCAGCCGAGACAGATTACTAAAGCTTGTGAGCGAGATACTCCACAGGCGCTCTCGTGGTGCTACTCAACAAGAAGTCGCTTCGGTACTGGGTGTAGAGCGCTCTTTTGTTTCTCATCTCGAGGGATTGGGTGAGATAAGAAGGGGAAAGCGGATAGCTCTAATTGGTCTCTCCGCAGAGAATAGGACCCAGATTGAGGAGATAGCCAGGGAATATGCTGTGGATTTCATTTCTCTCCCAGGCGAGGATTATTTTACTTCCCCGGGCAGAGATCCCGTAGAGCTTTTCAATCAGGTCTTGGAGATTTTGACCAAACTCAAGGAGTTTGATTTAGTGATCTTATTAACTCCGGGTAAAGGGCTTTCCCTTTTAGAGAAGGTACTCGATAAAGAGGTTGTGAGCATTCCCCTTTGCAAGCCAGGTGGGGGATATTTAAATCCTCAAGAATTGAAATCCTCATTGTCCAAATTAATCGTCAAAGGGAAGGGAGGTAAGTGGCGTGAAAGAGGTCGTAAGTATAAGTCTTGGATCCTCAAAAAGAGACCACGAAGTGGAAGTTGAGCTTTTGGGAGAAAAATTCAGTATCCGCAGGATAGGAACGGATGGAGATTTCAATAAAGCCATTCAACTTTTAAGGGAGATGGATGGAAAGGTCGATGCCATTGGATTGGGTGGAATCGATCTTTATCTTTATGCTGGTGAGAAGAGATATCTAATAAAGGATGCTGCCAAATTGAGAGGAGCTGTGACTCGAACCCCAGTGGTTGATGGGAGTGGATTGAAGAATGTGTGGGAGAGAGAAGTGGTTCAGTATTTGCAAACGGAGGGGGGATTAAATTTTAAAGGAAAAACGGTGCTCATGGTGAGTGCCGTGGATAGATTTGGATTGGCCGAAGCCCTGGCCGCCGCGGGCTGTAATATGATCTTTGGAGATTTGATTTTTGGCTTACACATTCCCATTCCCATAAGATCCTATACGAGTTTTCTTATTTTGGCGCAGATACTCCTTCCCATCGTGACCAAGATGCCCTTCAAGATGCTTTATCCCACGGGAAGTGAACAGGAAAAAGAATCAAGGGCAAAGTATGGCAAATATTACGAGGAAGCTGACATCGTTGCCGGAGACTACCTCTTTATAAGAAAATACATGCCCTTGGATATGGAAGGGAAATGGATTTTAACCAATACGGTGACTTCTTCGGATTTAGAGGATTTAAGGAGTCGAGGTGTAGAATATCTGATCACCACTACCCCAGAGTTTCGAGGCAGATCCTTCGGAACAAATGTGATAGAGGCGACCCTCGTGGCTCTCATCGGCAAGCCTTGGGAGCATATAAGATCGACTGAATATCTCTCAATCTTAAGGAGACTCAATTTTGAGCCCAGGGTGGAGAAACTCAACTAGTTACTCGTTCAAGATGTAATGTTTATGCACATTGGTAACATTTATATTGTTTGGGCATCCCTCCGAGTGCTAGCCCATGCCTACCAGTAGCAACTGCTATAAGAATAAGTAGGGGTGGGGTTTATCCCCACCCAACGATAATAATTTACTGTGAACCGTGAACGGTGAACCATTTAAGGGGTGAGGAATGGGAAAGTTTGGCTTCTTAGTGCATCCATTGAGCATTGAGGATATAGCAAAGAAGTACAAAATCGCTCGAAAGGTTTCACCCAAATTGGTGGCGGGTGTGTTGAAGAGAAGGCGCCCCTTCGTAATTTCTGAAGCCACAGGAATTAGATCTTCAACGGGAGCGGAAGCCAAGGGATGGTTTATAGCCGTTCCACTTTTGCCTCATCAGATATTGGAGTTGGATGAGGAGTTTGTGATCGAGAAAATTGTGAAAGCATGCAAGATCGCTAGAAAGAGGGAGGCGCGAATCGTAGGGTTGGGTGCTTTCACCGCCTTGGTGGGTAATGGCGGTCGAAGGATTGCAGATCGAATTGATATCGCAGTAACCACGGGTAACACTTACACCATTGTCACCGCCATTGAGGGAATCAAAAGGGCTGCTGCAGTAATGGACATCAATTTGAGTGAAGCTTGCCTGACTGTGGTTGGAGCCACTGGTTCAATTGGTAGCGCTTGCGCCCAATGTCTGGCTCCGGAGGTAGGGGAACTCCGACTAGTCGGGCGCAATATGGAAAGGCTCGAATACCTCGTTGGAGAGGTCAAAAGGATTTCAAAAAAGGATGCCATAATCTCCACGGATATTTCCGCGTGTGTGCGCGAGGCGGATGTAATAATTTCGGTAACCGGAGCTGTTGGTGATGTTATTCTTCCAGAGGATATCAAACCCGGGGCCGTAATTTGTGATGTTGCCAGACCACGGGATGTCTCTCAAAGAGTGGCTGAAGCGAGAGGCGATGTCCTCGTCATCGAAGGCGGGATAGTCAATGTCCCGGGCGATGCCGATTTAAATTTCGACTTCGGTTTGCCTAAGGGAATGGCTCTTGCGTGCATGGCGGAAACCATGATTTTAGCCTTGGAGGGGAGATACGAGGATTATACTTTGGGCAAGGATATAAGCGTGGAGAAGATAGGGGAGATGCAAGAGCTGGCAAAGAAACACGGTTTTGAACTCGCGGGCTTAAGGAGTTTTGACAAGGCCATGACTCCTGCACAGATTGAAGAGGTGAAGAAAAAGGCTCGGTCTCGCACAAGGGGGCAAAACTGGATTTAAACTAAGCCAAACTTAGGTGTATTATTAACGAGTTAGGTTTACATCTTAAACATTCGAGGCATTCCCGACCAGGGTGTTAACCCATTTTGTAAAATAGTCTAGTTTAAGTTTTGACAATTGAGAAATATTTTCCTATAATAGCTTTTACTTGTGGCACTGCTTGACCTGCCCGCTGGCAGGCACGGAGTGCCACTTTTATCAAATATAGTCGATTTCCGATGAGTGATGAGCGTTCAAAATTTTTTGCACTGTCGAAAATCGCTCATCGGTTAAAAAGAGGTGAAGGGATTGTTGAAGAGAGAGATAATCTTAACTCCGGGTGGTTATAGAAAATTGGTGGAAGAGTTGCGCTTCTTGGTGACCAAGAGACGAAAGGAAGTGGCAAAGAGGATCAGAAATGCCATCACCTTCGGTGATCTTAACGAGAACTCTGAATATGATGATGCCAAAAATGAACAGGCATTCATCGAAGGTCGCATAATGCAAATCAATGAAATTCTCTCGCGTGCTAGGGTCATTGAGGATAAGCACATAAAGACGGATAGAGTCACCTTGGGTTCAGTCGTAACCCTGCGAGATTTGGAATCGGGCGAGGAAGTCGAATATTTGATGGTGGGATCGATTGAAGCCGATCCGGATAACCATAAAATTTCCAATGAATCACCAGTGGGCAGAGCAATTATGGGCAAGAAGGCTGGTCAAGTTGTCAAAGTACATGCCCCTCAAGGTTACATTAAATACGAGATAGTGAACATAAGAAAAGCCAATTAAAATTCCCCCACAAAACATTCCACATCCTTGGCGAAAATCTAACCCCTTGCATTATTCCCTACATTTTGCGGGTATAGTATCATCGAATTGGCATAGACATCCTATAAAGATCAGGATGCAATAAAATCTGTGTAATCATTATACCAGGAAGGAATGGGTGAAAAGTTGGATCACTGGGCTGACCAAATCGCCGATGAGGTAATGAAAAGTCGAGGCAAGCGACATCTCATTGCCACGGGTATTACCCCCTCAGGACCAATTCATTTGGGCAATATTAGGGAGGTAGTCACCGCTTACGCTATCCATCGAGCATTGCAAGATCGGGGAGCGATATCAAAATTAATTTATATCGCTGATACTTCAGATCCCCTACGGAAGGTTTATCCGTTCTTACCCAAAACCTATGTCGAATACGTAGGTATGCCCCTGTATAGAATTCCTGACCCTGAGGGTTGTTGTGAAAATTACGCAGAACACTATCTCAAACCCTTTCTGGAAGCCCTGTGTACATTGGGGATACGGCTCACGGTGTACAGAGCGCATGAGCTTTACGCGAAGGGGATTTATAGTCGGGTAATTGAAGAAGCTTTGATTAATAGGAGTAAGATCGCTAGTATCATTGAGGAGAAGACGGGGCGAGATTTGCCATTCGATTGGATGCCCTTCAATGTAGAGTGTGAAAATTGTGGAAGCATTACGAAGACCAAAGTCACCGGCATTATCCATCACCAAGTGGAGTATTCCTGCGGTTGTGGATATTCCGGGGTTATTGAGTATTCTCGAGGGGGTAAGTTATTGTGGCGGGTTGACTGGCCAGCTCGCTGGAAAGCTCTGGGTGTGACCATCGAACCCTTTGGAAAGGATCACGCCACTGCGGGGGGATCCTACGATACAGGAAGTGAGATATCGCAAAAGGTTTTTGGATATCAACCTCCCTACCCCATTGTTTATGAATGGATTTATTTGAGGGGAAAGGGAGCTATGGCCAGTTCCACTGGGGTAGCCATATCCATCAAAGAAATGTTGCAAATCGTACCCCCGGAAATCGTGCATTTTTTGATCTTGAGGACAAAACCTGGGAAGCACATAGAGTTCGATCCAGTTAGGGGACTATTACAGTTAATCGAGGAATATCAAGATGTTGAACGGTCATATTTCAGCGGGGAGGGAAAGGATGCTCATTTAAGGAGACTGTACGAGCTTTGCCAAACTGCGGGCATTCCAGAGAAGATTCCTCCGTATATCCCCTTCATGCACATGGTGATAGCCACTCAAATTGCAGGAGCGGATGTCAAACATGCTTCTCAGGTTCTAAAACGTAGTGGGTATTCCATTGATCCAAATCAATTGGCTAAATATCTTAAATATGCCAGGAATTGGCTAGATAGCTTCGCCCCCGATGATTTCAAATTCACTGTCCGAGAGGAGTTACCTTCTGAAGTTGCTAAACTCTCCCATGATCAGAAACGACTCCTAGCTCGCTTGGCCGATAATTTAAAGAATCAAAGGTGGGAGGCTGAGGGAATACACAATAACATTCATGAAGTGACGAAAGAATTGGGAATAACTCCTTCCCAGGCTTTTCAAGCCATCTATCTCTGTTTATTGGGCAAAAGGTCTGGTCCAAGAGCTGGGTGGTTTATAAGTTCTTTAGGTCGGGATTTTGTGATCAACCGTTTCCTCGATGCCTCTAAATCTTGAGTTACCCATCGCCACTTGAAGTATCGAATCCGAGGAGCGGAGAAGCGGGCTTGCTTCAAGAAAAAGTTAAATCTTTAAGTTTCTGTTGACAGAATGATTCGGTGCTGGGAATAATAAAATAAAAGGATGGTTTTTTAAAGGATGGTTTTTTACTCCGGAGGATAAAGTGTTTGAACGATTTACTGAAAGGGCACGGCGGGTTGTAGTTTTTGCTCAAGAGGAAGCCCGTATGCTCAACCAGAATTATATCGGTACGGAGCATTTACTTCTGGGGCTCATAAGAGAGGAAGAAAGCGTCGCAGTTAGAGCCCTCAAGGCTATGGGTATAAATCTCGAGGATATCAGAACTCAGGTTGAGGAACTCACTGGCGAAGGCAGCTCTCTCCCCAGGGGTCACATCCCCTTCACCCCACGGGCGAAAAAGGCTTTGGAACTCGCTCTTCGAGAAGCTCTTCAGATGGGACACAATTACATTGGTACTGAGCATATCCTTTTGGGACTCATTCGAGAAGGTGAGGGTATAGCCGCGAGGGTTCTCTTCAATTTGGGAGCTGATCTCGAAAGGGTTCGAAATGAGATTATTCAGCTTTTAAGCGGATATTACGCTTCTAAATTGCCTGGGAGCAGATCAAGACATTATGGCTCATCGCTATTGGACGAATTCGGAAGAAACCTCACCAAGTTGGCCAAGGAGGAGAAGCTCGATCCCGTTATTGGTCGGGAGAAGGAAATCGAAAGAGTGATGCAAATCTTAAGTCGTCGTACCAAAAATAACCCCGTACTCATCGGTGAGCCAGGTGTGGGCAAGACCGCTATAGTTGAGGGTTTGGCACAGTACATTGCGGTGGGCGACGTCCCTCAAACCTTGAAGGACAAACAGATTTATACCCTCGACTTGGGTGCCCTCGTTGCTGGATCAAAATACCGTGGAGAATTCGAGGAGAGATTGAAGAAGGTGATGAAGGAGATTCGGGAACGCGGGGATATCATCCTCTTTGTGGATGAGATGCACAACCTGGTTGGAGCTGGAGCTGCGGAGGGAGCCATCGATGCTGCCAGTATTTTAAAGCCTGCTCTGGCGAGGGGTGAACTCCAAACGATTGGAGCCACCACCCTCAATGAGTATCGAAAGCATGTGGAGAAAGATGCAGCTTTGGAGAGGAGATTTCAGCCCATTCTGGTTAGTGAGTCTACGGTCTCCGAGACCATCGAAATTCTCAAAGGTTTAAGGGATCGATATGAAGCTCATCATCAGGTACACATTACCGACGACGCGTTGGTAGCTGCGGCGAATTTAGCCCATCGATATATTTCTGATAGATATCTCCCGGATAAAGCCATAGATTTGATCGATGAAGCTGCATCTAGGGTGAGAATCAAGAGCATGACGACCCCCCCTGATTTTAACGAATTTGAGGAAGAACTCATGCGAATCCAACGGGAGAAGGAAGTAGCTGTAGGAGCTAAGCAATTGGAGAAGGCAGCCAGCTTGCGTGATAAGGAAAAGGCATTGATCACGGAGAAGAGGACCAAAGTGGGGAGATGGATTCCCAAGACCAAAATCAAAGTAACCGAGGAAGAGATAGCACAGATCGTGTCGGCTTGGACCGGTATACCCGTGTTTAGACTCACCGAGGAAGAAAGCACCAAATTACTTCGAATGGAGGAGGCTCTCCATAAAAGAGTGGTGAGCCAAGATGAAGCGATAGAATCCGTCTCACGGGCGATACGAAGGACCCGCGCTGGCCTAAAGGATCCTAAACGGCCCACGGGTTCATTCATCTTTCTGGGACCCTCAGGGGTGGGGAAAACTGAACTTGCTCGGACTCTTGCTGAATATCTCTTTGGAGACGAGGATGCACTGGTTCAGCTCGATATGTCGGAGTATATGGAAAAGCACACCGTTTCCCGATTGGTGGGCTCTCCTCCGGGTTATGTGGGTTACGAGGAAGGGGGCCAGCTCACCGAAGTTGTGAGGAGGAGACCGTACTCCGTGATCTTGTTCGACGAGGTAGAAAAGGCACATCCGGATGTATTCAATGTTCTCCTTCAAATACTCGAGGATGGGCACCTAACCGATGCTCAGGGCCGTACAGTGGATTTCAAGAATTCAATAATAATCATGACCTCAAACATCGGAGCTAGGTATATTCAGAAGGCCACTCCAGTTGGTTTCTCTAAACCAACCGAGGAGACTCTCTCATACGAGGATATGAAGGAGAAAATAATGAGCGAACTCAAGCGAACATTCCGTCCGGAGTTTCTCAATCGGGTCGATGATGTCATCGTTTTCCGTGGGCTCACTAAAGAGGATATAAAAAAGATCGTGGATATAATGCTTGATCGATTAAGAACCCAACTTCGAAGTCAGGATATAAAGATAGAGGTCACAGATGTGGCTAAAGAGGTACTGGTCAAAGAGGGTTATGATCCAGCTCTTGGCGCCCGACCTTTGAGGCGAGCCATTCAACGCTTGGTCGAAGACCCCCTTTCCGAAGCCATCTTGGGCAGTGAGTTTAAGAGCTCGCAGGTGGTTGTGGTCGACTCCGCGGACGGAAAGATTTATTTCCGCGCTCGAGAAGGTGAGAAAGTAACCAGTACGAATGAGAGTGAGGCATGACCAAGGCAAGATATGTAGTCAGGTGTCAGCAGTGCGGTTACCTTTCTCCCAAGTGGATGGGAAGATGTCCCGATTGCGGGGGTTGGAACACGATGGTGGAGGAGCCATTAGATAACTCCTCCACCGTTTTTAAATGGAAATCCTCTCCACAAACTCCTCAACAAATCACAACGATCCCAACCTTAGGCGAAGAACGATACACCACGGGCATTCCAGAATTCGATCGGGTTCTGGGTGGAGGGATAGTCCCCGGTTCTCTAATCTTAATTGGTGGAGAACCGGGTGTGGGTAAGTCAACCCTCCTCCTCCAATCATCTAGCAACGTGGCGCAGACAGTTGGTCTGGTCTTACTCGTCTCCGGGGAAGAATCCTCACGCCAGATCCGAATGAGGGCGGAGAGGCTGGGAACGCTCTCCAAAAACCTTTATATCCTCCCCGAAACCGATATGGAACGCATCCGAGGGGAGATCGAAGCTTTAAACCCCGTCCTTTTGGTGATCGACTCCATACAGACGATGTTTCATCCCGATGTCCCCTCCGCTCCCGGTAGCGTCAGTCAAGTTCGGGAATGCACTACCTATCTACTTCAGATTGCGAAGAGTAAGGGGTTACCCGCTTTTCTCGTGGGACATGTAACAAAGGAGGGATCAATCGCTGGACCTCGTGTGCTTGAGCATATTGTGGATACGGTCCTTTATTTTGAGGGTGAAACTCAACAATCTTATCGAATCATCCGGGCGGTAAAGAATAGATACGGCTCGACCAATGAAATCGGTGTTTTTGAGATGACCAACTCTGGGTTGAGAGAGATCACCGATCCTTCTGCCCTATTTCTTACCCAGAGGACTGCGGATGTTTCTGGTTCCGTGGTGGTGGCTACAATGGAAGGAACCCGCCCCCTTTTAGTCGAATTACAAGCTTTAGTGACTCCTTCGTATTTAACCATCCCTCGCCGTCTGGCGACGGGTTTGGATTTCAATAGACTTACTTTGAGCTTGGCGGTGTTGGAGAGAAGAGTCGGGTTGCGATTGGAGAATCAAGACGTTTATGTGAACGTCGCTGGTGGTGTGAGAATCACGGAGCCGGGTGTGGATTTGGGGATGATATTAGCCGTGGCATCGGCGCGAAAAAATGTGACTATTCCTTCGGATGTGGTGGTCTTCGGTGAGGTGGGACTCACCGGGGAAGTCAGATTCGTGAGCCATGTCGAACGGAGACTAAAGGAATCTACTAAACTTGGATTTAAGAGAGCTATCTTACCTCATTCGGTCTCAAAGGATTCCACTCCAGGCGGACCTCAGGAAAGCGAAGGGGTTCATGGTGATATGGAAATCTTTCCAGTGGAAACCGTGAAGCAAGCTCTCGCGATATTGGAGTAAAGCGTAAATTCGGGGAAGAGGTGAACATGGCAAGAAGAAAATTGAAGAAAGAACAACTCTTAATGGAAGCCGTCAAAAAGGTTGCTCCCGGAACCGAGTTGAGAGAGGCTTTGGAGCATATAATCGATGCCAAGACGGGTGCATTGATCGTCATCGGTGATATGGAAGATGTTCTAAAGCTCTGCGATGGTGGTTTCGAGTTGGATTGTAAGTTCGCTTCTCTGAAGCTCTTTGAGCTGGCGAAGATGGATGGCGCAATAATCTTGGATTCGGGGGTTAAGCGTATCTTAAGAGCAAATGTTCATCTGGTTCCAGATTCTTCCCTACCCACCAATGAAACGGGAATGCGACATCGAACGGCTGAACGTGTGGCTAAGCAAACTAAAGCCTTAGTGATCTCTATTTCCCAGAAGCGAGACGTGGTCTCCCTATACGTCAATGACATGAAATATGTCCTATTGGATTTGCGGGTAATTTTATCCAAAGCCAATCAGGCTCTTCAGACTTTAGAGAGATATAAAACTCGGTTGGATCAGGTACTCTCCAATCTTAGTGCTTTGGAATTTGAAGATTTGGTTACCCTCTCGGACGTCTCAACCGTACTTCAGAGAGCGGAGATGGTGGAAAGAGTCTCTCGGGAAATCGAACGGTACATAACCGAGCTTGGTGTGGAGGGCAGATTAATCAAGATGCAGCTGGATGAACTCATGGCCAATGTAGAGGAGGAAAGACTGCTTGTCATCAAGGATTATTGCCGAGATAGCCAGCGGGCCCAGCGCATGAGGCAAGAGCTCTTAAAGCTTTCACCGGAGCAACTTTTGGATCTGATGGAATTCTGTCAGGTTCTGGGCTATGAGGGTCCAGTGAACATCCTAGATTCGGCGGTTCACCCTCGTGGATATAGATTGCTCAGAAAAATTCCGCGTCTCCCCATGTCCGTGGTCAATAAGATCGTGGATAAGTTCAAGAGCTTACAGGCTGTTCTCAACGCGGGCATCAAAGATCTAGACGATGTAGATGGAGTCGGAGAAGTGCGAGCAAAAGCCATCCAAGAGGCTCTTAGGAAATTGAAGGAATCTATGCGTGCTTTAAAGGCACATTAGGTCCTCCGGTTTGCCCGCCATCAAATGTCGGGCGGCGGGCTGCGATGACCAAGAATTTGCTTGAAGATGAGAAAGTAAAAGCAGCACTTCTTGCAATGATCCCTTATGGAAGAATAGGTAAACCTAACGATATTGCAAACGTGGTCGCCTTTTTAGCAAGTGATGAAAGCGAATACATTACAGGGTTTTGGGACGTATTTATAACTTTAAGAGTCTCCAATCCAACTGTAGAAAAAGCTGAAGCAAAATTTCAAAAGGTGACATGGAATGGTCGAAAAATTAAAAAATACCAAAACGCCGCAAAAGAAGCGCTAGAAAAGGACGATCAGAGGTGCAAGATGGGTAGTGTAAAAGACCTCAAAATTCTAAAAAGGGCAACCCCTGATAACCTTGGACAGGCAAGATTCATCTTCTCAGATAGATACTCAGTATTCGACTGGGGAGAAATGCCCGACCATATTCATTATAAAGGTGCAGCCATCGCACTCCTTGGTGCATATTTCTTTGAAAAACTCCAAGATTTAGGTATTCTCACTCACTATGTAGGACTTGTGGAGGATGAGATTGTAAAAAAACTCTCCGAAATTAAGAAGCCCACAAACGTGATGGAAATTAAATTGTTACGTGTTATAAGGCCTGAACTTAAAGGCAATCGATACGATTATTCAATTTACCGAAGTGAAAAAGGGGGCTTTTTGATACCTCTTGAAGTTATTTACAGAAATTCTTTGCCTCTAGGTAGTAGTGTTTTTAGACGCCTAAGAGATGGTGATATAAAACCTGCGGATTTGGGCCTGGATAGAGAACCTGTCCCTAACCGGAAATTGGATAGACCAATCTTGGACGTTTCCACCAAGTTAGAGATAACGGATAGGTACTTAACCTGGGCAGAAGCCCAACAAATCTCGGGTTTAAGTGATGATGAAATAATTAAATTGAAAAACCTCACCAACACAGTTAATGATATTATAACCGAGGAATTTTCAAAGACAGGACTGGTAAATGAAGACGGAAAGATAGAAGTTGGCTTTGACCAAAAACGTCGTCTGATGCTGGTTGATGTCCTTGGCACGTTGGATGAGTGCCGTTTTACATTCGATGGATTGCCTGTGAGCAAGGAAATAGCGCGGGTATACTACCGTAATACAGCATGGTATCAGGCTACAGAAGTTGCAAAGAAAAAGGATAGGCAGCGCTGGAAAAATATATGTAGGTTAAGTCCAGAACCGCTACCTCCCAAATTGAAACTGTTAATTTCACAGATTTATTGTGCCTGTACCAATGAAATTATTGAAAATGAGTGGTTCAAAGATGTGCCTCCCTTAAAAGATATACTAAAAGAAATTAAGGAGATTCTTCAAATATGAGAATCCTTAATGTCACGCCCCAATCTATAAAGGAAGCCAGTATTGTTATACAGAAGGGTGGTCTGGTGGTATTCCCCACAGTCGATGTTTTAATCTCCTTTATCTATCTTCAACTCTCCCATCGAAAGCGGGAGAGTCATATATCCTCTTTTCTTTTAATTTGCATCTTTTTCTCTTTTTTCCTTATGATTCTAGATGTTATAACCTCTTACCTGGGACTAAGGCATAGCACAAACCACATCAGGCTTTTCACCGGACTTTTATTTGGATTTTCCTTGCCCCTGTTCATAGTCCCCGTTTTAAATTGCCAACTCTGGCGAGACTCTATCAATTCACCATTGCTCGAAAGTACACTCAAAAGATTTGGTCTCTTGGTGATCTTCGTTTTAAGTTACCTTCTCTTACAAGGAGAGACGAGTTTATCCTTTGAAATTCTCTCAAGTGTCATGTTGGGGCAATTTTCTTTACCCTAATAGCCGTAAACACCATCTTGATTACCTTATTACCAAGGTGGCAAAGACGGGCAATCAGCCCACGGCAACTGATTGTTCCAATGATCCTGGCTTGCATATTAAGCGCTATTGAGCTTTACCTCTCCTTCCTGGCTCATGTTCTGCTTTTAAGATATTTTGTATAGGGGGCATGAGTCATGGGTAAAGGGCAAAGGACAAAAAGGTAGACGACAGTGTTGAAAATTAGCAGGAGATTCCGAGGCTTACTTGAATTAACTTAAGCGGAGGGAGGATCATGTCGAAGGAGAAATATATAAAATTATTTGCAACTGTTGCTTCCTTCATCCTCATCACCTTTCTCGTCATTTTCACTCGAAGGATAATTCTTCTCTGGCAATTTTACTATATCCCCCTTCTTTTAGCCGCTCTTGCCTTCGATCTCTTAGGAGGGGTACTCGTTGCCATACTTTCCGGTCTCTTTTGTATTCTCTATGCATATTTCTCATTACCTTTGAGCGCTACGGGAGAAATCACCCTTGTGATAGTCCCGGGTTCAGTTCTCATGTTACTCGTGGGCATAATCGTTGGGCGCCTGCAGAGACGCCGAGAGGAACAGCAGCAGAAGATGAATCGTCTCTCCATGGTGGATAGATTAACCGATGTTTATAATTACAGCTACCTCATGGATCGAATAGAGGAGGAGCGATATAGAGCTGATCGATTCGGGAGCAAGTTATCTTTGATCATCATCGACATCGACTTTTTTAAAAAATTCAATGACAGATTCGGACATGCCAAGGGGAATCTTCTCCTAAAGAAGCTGGCAAAGATCATGGAGGAGCAAGTAAGAACGATAGATATTGTGGCTAGATATGGGGGAGAGGAGTTCGCCATTCTGCTCCCGAACACGGGGAAGGTAGCGTCACAGGTGATAGGGGAGCGAATTAGGACGGCTGTGGAGTCCGCCACTTTTGAGGGTGATGAAAAAGAGCCCCAGGTGGGGATGACCATAAGCGCTGGTTTAGCAACTTATCCCGACCATGCCTGCGATGGGTTGGAGCTCATCGACAAGGCGAATCGAGCTCTATTTTTTGCCAAAGATGGCGGACGAAATTGTATTCGCCTTTATTCTCCGGAAATGGATGCCGTGTCTACCGACAGGCCCGCCTACCGGACAGAGAGGCAGGCAAAGTGAGACATGGTTAACTCCAGAATTAGCCCTCTAGTCATCGGGGTAGATCTTGGGGCCACCAAGACGACAGCAGCACTGGTCGATGAGCAAGCGAATATTTTGAATTTAAAAAGGAGATCAACCCCGACCGAAAGTTCCAAAATCCTCGTCCGGAATACCATAGAGCTGATCGAGGAGATTTTCGATGTTTCGAAAGCTTGCATGGAAAATATCCTTGGTATAGGTCTGGGTGTTGCTGGGTTAATGGATTTTCAGAGGGGGATCGCAATCTTTTCCCCGAATCTGCCCTTGAGGAATTTGCCTTTGAGAGACATCGTTCACGATCATCTCAATGTCCCAACTTTTTTGGATAACGATGCAAATGTCGCCGCGATGGGCGAGAAATTTTTTGGGATAGGGCGGGGGGTATCAAATCTCGTTTGCCTCACCATTGGAACGGGAATTGGCGGTGGCATCATAATCGATGACCGAGTTTACCGTGGGGCTGGCGGAAGCGCCGCTGAGATCGGTCATATGGTGATTGATCCAAAGGGTCCACCATGCGGGTGCGGGAATCGCGGCTGTTTGGAGGCTTTTGCCTCTGGCACGGCTATAGCCAGGAGGGCTAGAGAGGCCGTGGATGAGGAATCCATGATCTTCAGGTTGATTCGAGGCAAGATCGAGGACATCTCGGCGGAGGTTGTTGTCCATGCGGCAAGAAAAGGAGATTCTTTAGCAAAAAGGATTTTGAGAGAAGCGGGGGAGGCACTAGGTGTGGGACTGGCAAACGTCATAAATATCTTCAATCCTGAGATGATCATCATCGGTGGAGGCATGGCCGAGATCGAGGAGTTATTGACGACGGCAAGGGCGGAGATCTCCAGGCGAGCGCTGGCTCCCAATCTTAAAACGGTTAAAATTGTAGGGGCGAAGCTGGAGACAAACGCTGGGGTTTTAGGAGCCGCTGCTTTGGTCCTATATGAGCTCGGTAAGTTGATGTAAAGCTTTATTTTGGAGGGAGAAGCTATGCCATCCGATGTTTTCTTCACCGACATGCGAGCCCACCGAGGGAGGAGCTTGCTTCAAAAGATGGAGGAGCTCTTTGAGAAGGCAGCCTTCCCAAATTTGATAAAAGAAGGCGATTTTGTGGCCATAAAAATTCACTGTGGTGAGCGAGGGAATACCGCATATGTGCGCCCAATCTTCATCCGTAGAGTTGTGGAGAAAGTAAGGGCTTATGGAGGCAAACCCTTTCTTACGGATACCAATACACTCTACGTGAGTTCCAGAGCTAATGCCGTGGATCACTTGATAACAGCGATCGAAAATGGATTTGATTATGCTTCAGTTGGTGCTCCATTCATCATCGCCGATGGACTCAATGGAAGGGATTACGTTCCCTTAAAGATAGATGGGAGATTTTTTAAAGAGGTTAAGATAAGCAGTGCCATTTACCACGCGGATGTCTTGATAGCCATATCCCATTTCAAAGGACACGAGACCACCGGCTTCGGCGGAGCCTTGAAGAATGTGGGGATGGGTTGCGGTTGTCGGAGCGCCAAACAGATGATGCATTCCGACGTTCTCCCCGTCGTTGATGTGGAGAAGTGTACCGGTTGCGGGAAATGTTTGCAGTGGTGTCCTGCCCAGGCCATAATCCTATCCGGTGAAAAGAAAGCTCGGATAGATCATAAAAAGTGTCTTGGTTGTGGGGAATGTGTGGTCACCTGTCCATCCTTTGCTATAGCTATAAGCTGGGAAGCTGAGCCACATTCCGTTCAGAAGAAGATGGTTGAGCACGTCTACGGGGTACTCAAGAGTAAGGAGAATAAGGTGGGATTCGTGAATTTCCTCATCAATGTAGCTCCCAGTTGCGACTGCTGGGGGTGGAGTGATGCCCCCATCGTGCCCGATATTGGAATTTTAGCCTCCCATGACCCCGTAGCTCTCGATCAAGCCAGCGTTGATCTCATTAATCGAACGCGGGGAATAGAGAATACTGGGCTATCTGATCCTCAAAGTGAGGATAAATTCGGAGCAATCACAGGTGTGGATTGGAGCGTCCAGTTGAAATACGGAGAAGAATTGGGCTTGGGAAGCAGGGAATATAACCTAATCAAAATTTAACCCGTATTATTAACAAGATGGATTAACACCATGGTCGGGGTGAAGTGCTCCGAAAACACGCGGTCGGCTGGTTTTAGTTTAACCAAAGTAATATTCGGCCGCCGCTCGGGTCTCGCCTCGCTGCAAAACTGTGAATGCCTAAGAAGTTTTCATAGGCGAGGCTCCGACACTTTCTTAACACTTACCCCTCCCTTGAATGTCTAAGATGTAAACCTGACTCGTTAATAGCCCGATTAACTACCCATTTTTTAATCTTTTGGACTTTACAAATGAAATGAATGTAAGTTAAGCTTTTTGCTAAAGTTAGCAGGGAGGTGAATTTAAGGGTGGCTTATAAAATAACCGAAGAGTGTTTAAGCTGTGGGGTCTGTGCGGACGAGTGTCCAGCTGGTGCCATAAATGAGTGCGAAGATAAATATTGCATCGACCCCGATCAGTGCACGGAATGCGGTACGTGTGCTGAGGTATGTCCTGTGGATGCGGTAACTCAGGGATAACCAACCATTATCACCTACGCGGTGATAAGTAGGTGGGGTTTGAAGTGGAGGGAGAACACGGGAGCTAATCGTGGATTATGGTGGAATATTAAAGCGGGCATGGGTAATAACCCTTAGATATAAATCTCTGTGGTTATTTGGTTTGCTTTCTGCCATCTTTGGAGGAGGGGGGAATTATAACTTCAATTTGAGATGGCAACTTCAGCCCGATGAATTTTCATGGAGCAAGACTTCCATTGAAAAATTTTTCCCCTTCCTCGAAAGATTTCCCCTTTTGCCATTGCTCATTTTCATCTGTCTTTTTATACTCATAATCATCGCCCTCTCTATATTCGTGAATTATCTATCTCAAGCTGCGTTGATTGGCATGGTTAGGGATGTCGAATTTGAGCATAAAATAGATGTGGGTCAGGGTTTCAAATATGGTTTATCAAAATGGTTCCCACTTTTTGGAATAACCTTGGGAATTTGGATTCCCTGGATTTTCATGGCTATCTTGCTTCTCGGAATAACCCTTCTTCCCGCAATTTTTGCCTTTGCTTTCAAAGAAACCGCTCTGGGCTTCTTTTTTCTAATTTCTGGTCTATTGTTTCTCATCATAATCCTGATACCTTCCTCGATTTCCCTGACCATTTTGGATTTTTTTGCCGGGAGATACTGCGTCATTGAAAACCTGGGGGTACTTGAAAGCGTTAAAAGGGGATACCACCTCCTCCGTGAGAATATCGGGAGAATGCTGATTTTTTGGTTGATCATGTTCGGGGTGGGAATTGGGATCGGTATTATTCTCCTTCTGGTCTTTATGATCTTCGCCGTCCCCGTAACCCTTGCCACCGAGGTCAGTCTCTTTCTCGCCATTCTCATCACAATCCCCGGAATAATCGTTTCATTATTTGTTGCATCTTTGGTTCGAGTATTTCTTTCCTCGGCTTGGACCATAGCCTTCCTCCAGCTTTTCAAGAAGCCACTCCCCGAAGCGTAAAAGATTGGTGATTTGAGATGGGAACTTTATTCGTTGTGGCTACGCCCATAGGGAATCTTGAGGATCTTTCCCTCCGTGCCTTAAGGATCCTTAAGGAGGTTGATTTAATCGCCGCTGAGGATACAAGGCATACTAAGATTTTGCTCGATCATTACGGTGTAAAGACACCGATGACGAGCTATCATCGGTACACACGGGCGAGAAAAATCGACTATATCTTGAATCGGTTAGGGGAGGGCAAGAGTATTGCCTTGGTCTGTGATGCTGGTACCCCTGGAATATCCGACCCCGGCTGGAAATTGATAAATGCCGCGGTGAACAAAGGTATAGAGGTAGTGCCCATCCCTGGTCCCTCGGCTTTTTTGGCTGCGGCGTCCGTCTCGGGGATACCCCTCAGCCAATTTATTTATCTTGGCTTTTTACCGAAGAAGGGGAGAAAGAAGTTGCTGAACTCTTTAAAGGATGAAGAGCGCGTGATCATATTCTATGAATCGCCCCATAGAGTCCTTAAAACCTTGACCGAAATTAAAGAAATTTTTGGGGACAGGGAAGTGGTGGTTTGTCGTGAATTGACAAAGAAATTTGAGGAAATAATCAGGGGGAGAATCAAAGAAGTAATAAAGGAAATTAAACCGAGGGGGGAATTTGTGGTCATAATTAAACCCGAAAAATTAAGAGGGACTTGCCAATTTTTTCCTGCAAGTCTTGCAGATATTTTTCTTTTTGAATGTTTCTAAATTTTCCGTTCCTCCGCAGAAGACGCAAGTGGGACGATATTTGGTTAGGATTATTTTGTCGCCTTCTACATATATCTCGATGGGATCTTTAACTTCGATACCAAAGGTTCGACGCAATTCCATTGGAATCACGATCCGTCCAAGCTCGTCAACTTTACGCACTATACCAGTGGATTTCATATTCGAGTCCCCTTCTAGCATCCTTGACAAATGAGCAATTTAAATTATATGGTTATGAGAAAATGGCGTCAAGGAATAGAAAAGGAAGATGAAATGCCCAAGTTTTATGTGACCACTCCAATTTACTACGTTAATCAGCCTCCTCACTTGGGTACCGCCTATCCCACCATCACAGCTGATGTCATCGCCAGGTATCATCGGCTCTTCGGTCAAGATGTCTTCTTCCTCACGGGTACCGATGAACACGGCGCTAAGGTGGCTCAATCGGCTGAGTCCGTGGGGAAATCTCCCAAACAATTCTGCGATGAGATAGCGGATCAATTCAAAAAAACCTGGGAGGCATTGAATATTAGCAATGATCATTTCATTCGCACCACGGACTCGGAGCACGAAAGGGCCGTAAAATGGGCTTTGCAGCGACTATACGATGGGGAATACGTCTATAGAGATAAATATGAGGGTCTTTATTGCGTTGGTTGTGAGCAGTACATCCCAAAGAGCAGTTTAGTCCAAGGCAAGTGCCCTCTACATCGCAAGGAACCCGAGCTATTAACCGAGGAATGTTACTTCTTCAAACTTTCCCAATTTCAAGATGAATTATTGACTAGGATATCCAAAAGAGAGTTGAAGATCGAGCCCGTACAGCGTGAGAATGAAGTTCTATCCTTCCTACGGGGTGAAAAATTGCAAGATTTGGCCATCTCTCGGAGTAAAAGCAAGGTGCGTTGGGGAATAGAGCTGCCCTTTGACCGCTCCCATACGACTTACGTTTGGGTTGATGCCTTCCTTAATTATCTCACAGGCATCGGGTGGCTCTGGGATAGGGAAAAATTCGAGCGGTATTGGCCAGCGGATGTTCATCTCATAGGCAAGGATATCTTGAGGGTACATGCCACAATTTGGCCCAGTTTGCTACTGGCTTTGGGTGTGGAATTACCGAGAAAGATTTTCGTCCACGGATTTTTCACGGTCAATGGGCAAAAAATGAGCAAATCCCTGGGAAATGTGATAGATCCGGTCTTTCTAGCCGGGAAATATGGAGTAGACGCCCTTCGCTACTTCATCCTAGGCGCTTTCCCCTTCGGACAGGATGGCGATTTTTCCCTTCAAAGGTTAGAACATAGATACAATGCGGATTTGGCCAACGATTTGGGGAATTTGGTTAGTCGACTTTTAGCGATGGTGGAGAAGTACCGTGATGGTATAATCCCCACCTCTGGAAAGGAAATGGAAATTGATCTGAATCTTCGACGTCTTGCTGAGCGCGCATTTTTGGAGGCTGACAAATGCTTTAGAGAATTTGCTTTCAGCGAAGCCCTGGCGAGAATTTGGGAATTCATCCGGGGAATCAATAAGTACATTGATGAAGTTGCTCCGTGGTCCCTTGCAAAGAAGGAGGAGCAGAGGGAGCGCCTTGATATGGTGTTATACACTGCCTTGGAAGGATTGCGGATAGTGGCATTATTGATCCGTCCCTTCATGCCCTCCACCTCCAAAGAGTTATGGAATCAACTCAGCATTGAGGAAAAGCTCGAGACTCAAAGATTCCCCAGGGCCCTTGAGTGGGGTTTGCTTAAACCGGGCATCGAGGTGAAGCGAGGGAAGCCCCTTTTCCCTCGCATAAAGTAAATTCCCTCACCCCCGTTTTCTTCCCACCAATAGCCCAAAAAAGCAGGAGGTGCCCGATTTGAGAAAATTGTTGCTATGACCTGCTAAAATGCTTTGAAGTCTTCAACATCCCTGCTTAAAGTGTTGCATTCTTCCAGATTTTACTATATAATGGGATGCCGCTTAAGCAGCGCCAATAAAATATAGAAGGGAATGGTCGAATGGAGGGGTTTTCTCTCCATTTTTTTGCCCGCTTGCTAGGCTCTGTCATGCCAAAGCGACGGCTGATAGGCCTTCGACGAAGCCATAGCGGGCAAGCCAAAAAACCCAATAAAATTTTCATGGGATTCTTATGTGTGGTACTGGTCTTTGCAATAAGTGATTTTATAGGATTTAACAATGCAACTAGAAGGGTCAAATGACCGAGGGGTGGCGGCTCCAGTTTCTGGACGCGTCGTGATACCCGCTTGCCATTGCTGAGGGGCGGGCAGGCGCTGTCCCCGAATTCTCCTGCGGATTCAAAGGAAATCGGGGAAAGCATGAAGGCTCTAGCATCGGAAGCCACTCAATTCATTTCAAAATCTGTGGAGAGGGCAACAACCGTAATAAGCACTTCAAATACACTCCCCACTTTATTTTTGGTGAGCACAACCAGTCTAAAATTCGCCTCGGAAATTTCCAGCAGCTCCTGTGGATATGAAGGAAATTCCACCCCCCAACGCCCGCCAACCCATCAACCAAGCAAGTCCTCCTACCAAAGGGTCTCGACGGGTAAGCGATCCTCTCCCAAGCGCTTCTTGGCTGCTAAACCCCATTTACCCTCTAGAGGTGCGGGGGGATATCCAGGGGTTCGAACCATGGTCATGATCGCCACGGCTTACACGCCCGGTCATGGTTGTGGTACGATAACTGCCACCGGCATGAGAGCTCGATATGGTGTGGTGGCTGTCGATCCCAGGGTAATTCCCTTGGGAACCCACCTTTACATTGAGGGATACGGAGAGGCAATCGCCGCTGATACTGGTTCTGCTATTAAGGGAGTCCGCATCGACTTGTGTTTTGATTCGCTGGCTCAGGCCAGAGCCTTCGGTCGCAGAAAGGTCGTAGTTCATATAAAATAGTATTAAAGTATAAGATTTCCAAGCGGATCTGAGGGAGATGTCTGGGCTCGCTAGTCCCCGAAAAACCATCGATATCCTCAAGAAATACAATTTGAGGCTCTCCAAAAGTCTTGGGCAAAATTTTCTTGTGGATGAAAACATTCTCAAGAAAATCATCCATGCAGCCAACCTTAAATCCGAAGATGTAGTCTTGGAAGTGGGTTCTGGAATCGGCACCCTCACCCAAGTCCTTGCCGAACGAGCCGGTCAGGTCATTGCGGTAGAACTCGATAGAACTTTAATTCCTATCTTAAGTGAAACCCTTAAAGGCTTTGAAAATGTGAAGCTATTACGAAGGGACGCCTTAAAACTCGATTTAAACTTGCTTCCTCCTAGTTTGCAGCCCAATAAATTGGTTTCCAATTTGCCCTATAATATCGCCTCCCCTTTACTTGTGAAGTATTTGCATGAATATCCCCAGATTGAACTTTTTGTCGTCACGATCCAGAAGGAATTGGCGGAACGAATCCTCGCCTCCCCGGGAGGAAAGGATTACGGTGCTTTCACCTTAAAGATTCAGTATTATTCTGAACCCAAGATGATCTCCATCGTGCCCAGAACCGTTTTTCTTCCACCTCCGAAGGTGGATTCGGCGGTAATTAAACTCAAGCGACTCTCCTCCCCCCGCGTTGGAGTAAAGCATCCTAGTCACCTCTTTGAACTTATCACCGCTGCTTTTGAACATCGAAGGAAGACTATAAAGAATTCTTTGATTCATAGCAGTCGCCTATCGTATGGTAAACGGGAAGTAGAGAAAGCCCTTAAAGGTGCGAATATCGATCCTGAAAGGCGAGGTGAGACTTTGAGCATTTATGAGTTTGCACTTTTGAGCGAGTCCCTCCAAGCTTAATCGACTGAATGAAAAAGAGACGGTAGTTTGGCTATCTTTTTTTCGAGTTCTTGGATTGTTCGTCTGGTTTTTCGAGCTCGGTTTGATATTTTTTTCTTTCTGTGTGTAGCTTCTGGTCAAATGAGGATTTTGCCACCAGAAGACAGATAATCCCAGGATAATTCCAATTGCGAAAGCAAGTAAAACAAAGAGCCATAAGAACTTGTTACTTTGCCATTTCTCCATGTGTCTCCCTCCATTTGGGAATAGGATCTCACTAAATTTTAACTTTTGTTTTAATAAAAGTCGAAAATCAGATATTTATTTGTATTATTAACGAGTTAGGTCACGAGCTGAACGCTCTCCACAGGCTCCAGTAGGGTTCCGTTTATTGGTGATTGAGAAATTTTGAGATAGAAATGGGACCCAA
>JASEGB010000016.1 GCA_030018275.1 Actinomycetota bacterium
CGTCTCGGCATCGACCTCCTGCGACGGGATGAGGTCTGACCCCGTCCCACGCATCGCAAGCCCCGATTCCAGCACTGCGACCTTGCGCTCCAGCTCCTCGATGCGGGCGAGGAGCCCGGCGTCCTGGGTGACTATGGAAACATCCGAGATCTGAGCTCTATCCGGTGGCTTCACCACGCGGTGCTTGGGACGAGCTAGCTTGATGTCAAATGCCATCAGACGAAGGCCTCCTTTTTTACTAGGTTTAGCTCGGTCGAGTTTAGATCGAGACTGATCTCGGTTATCACATAATCCGCCTGGATCCCGGCTACGGCCGAATCTACCGTAATTACATCGCGCAACTGCAGATGGGGCGCAGGCCTGTTGATTCTGACTTTAAGCTGGCGCGATGCCTGCGACATGTAATTTAGCAGCGCCGATGCAAGGTTTTGGGCTCTGGCGGTGCTGAGGGTATATATGTGGACGTCGTGCGTGTAGTAGCCATATAGTCTAATGGCGTCGTCATCTTTCGCTTCCACCACCGCATCATCTTTTGATATCAGTAACGGCACGCCATCCATCTCGATCTCGAATGTACCTGCCGTCTGCGTGGTGTTCTTGAGCTCAATCCAGAGAGAATCACAGCTTGCGCCCCAGTCTACTATCTTGGGTAGCGGTAGCTCGCTACCAGCGTCTGAGCGGAAAGATCTCACCCAAGGCACAGACACGAACCGGGTTACTGGGCGCTTAGACAGCGTGAAGGCATAGGTGGTGGTCGCCCCCGCCTCTAGTCTCCCGCTCGCAGAGAGAACGGAGTCTTGCGCTCCCTCGGTAACGCGGGTGACGAACACCTGCACATGATTTACGGGCTTGTATGTCTGCTCGCCCAGCGCACCTATAAGCTCATCCTCAAGTGTCGCGACGGGCGTGCCATATACGTCCCTGATGACGATAGCGCCGGTCTCGTCCTCATATACGGCCAGCAACAGAGCCTGGCATGCGTCGCCTAAGGCTCTGATCACCTCACATTGGTTATCCACAATGTACCAGTCGATGACATCATCGGATTCTAAAGCTACGGTAGTATTCGCCAGGCCGGACCATGCCAAGAGCTCGCTTATAATCGCACTCCTCTTCTGCCCGCTGAACACGAGGGCTGGGACCAGATGATTATTCGCGAGCGACATCAGCCCGTGGGCGATGATGTCAATAGTATCCAGTCCTGGGCTGACCTCGCTCACCAGATAATAGCCCTGGGGTAGCAGCTCGTTCCCATAACCCATCTTCACCTGCACTAGCTGATGGGGCTCTGGGATCCACTGGCAATCGCGGGATAACGTCAGGCGCAGCTCGTTCAGGCCCACACCTGGTAGAGCGGGCGCTAGGGCTTGCTGGGTCCCTGAGCTTTTAATTATGCGGGCATCCAGAACATAGTCCTCTATAGCCAGCCCGGCATCCTCACCGATCTCGTGCACTGCTTCCACTTCTAGGACGCGCCCATAGTCACTAGGTTGCTGCGTCGAGATCGCATAACACGTTATACGAGTAATCTGTTTTATATCGCCCAGGTCATACTCTGCACGTCCGTTCACGAACTGCAAAGGTCCGACCGTTATGTCCTGTGTGCTGCCATATAGGCGGTAAGCCAGGCTACAGTAAGATAGCCCGGGGTATGCGGTTGTGGTAGTGACTCGCAATCGCGAAGCGACGGCATAGGGCGTATAATCCACCTGAACATACGGGAATGGAGACGGCAGGGCTCCCGTGGAGTCGCTCTTCTGCCGCGTCCACCAGCCGGGGTTGTACTTGCTACCCGGTCCGTATGTGGCCCAGCCCTGGTCGGTGTATGTACCCACGTCTGTCACTGCATACCTTTTAGGCTCGCTACTGATCCCTTCAATCACATTAGTCGCAGCAAAAGCCTGGTCACTTACGCCGCTGCCGGGGTAAGTCTCTTTAGTCTCCGACGCCGTTGCAGATATCGACAAGCCTTCCGCGTAAGCGAACCCTGACGACGCCAGGACGCTGACAGCTATCTTCGGCTTAGGATTCGCCCCGGCAAACTCGTCCAAAAAAGCCTGGCTGACCGGCTGCACGGTCAAACCTCCTCGAGTACGACATCTACCTTCCAGAGAGCACGGCCTAATCCGGTAAGTTTCGCCAGGTCATACTTAAATTGCTCCGGCATAAAAACGACCTCTATGGTTTCAACCCCTCCTGTAGACGTCTCGCGTAGTTTGAGTGTATAAGTCCCTCCAGCGAGAACCAGACCACGGAGTGCAGATAGCCCTATACCGCCATCAGGAGCAGTGTCGTATGTCAAATAATCCCAACTAAAGCTAAACCGCCTCTTCCGCGCTCGCTCAACGACAACCAGCTTGCCCGAGACACTTCTTTCCTGGGCCCCCAGAAAGATGTATTCGACGTCGAAACTCCTATCGACGTCGCTCAGATAATAGGTTTGACCGTCACGCGTTAACGTGGCCAAATACGCCATCCGGATCACGCCCCTACTGTGCCATATCGAGCTCTGGGTATATGTTCTGTGATGAGCCGCCTGGCTAAGGCGTCCAGCTCGTGTTTAGTGCCGAAGAACCCCGGTATATGGAAATGGATGTTGTATGTGAATCCTCCTGAAGCCATTACGGCGGCGGGAGCCGCTATCGCGTGCTCTGTTGCCGCTGGAAAATTCGCGAGCCTGAACTCAGCCTCGATACCCCTCAAGGCTTGTCGGTACAGCTGTGGAGCCCACTCGTCAACACCGGGGGATCCCTCCAGCTTTAGCAATCTACGCATGGTGGACGCGAACCCTTCCGCCTCCGCCTTGACGTTCGGTATCCTTGCGGCCAGCTGTTTTCGAATCTCTTCCAGGGCGATGCCGTATTTATTCGCGATTTCCGCGATCTCTCTATCCGACAGCCCAAGGGCCTGGCCAACGGACCTGGCGATCTCCCATGCCGCCTGCTGTGGTAACCCCTTGCTCTGCACCAATCCCCTGACCAGGGCGGCTATCTGCTCGTATCCCTTGCGCCTGATTTCCGGGTCGGCGGACCCGAGCGCCTGCGCAACCGCCCTGCTTATCTGCGCAGCCTGCGCCGGAGGCAAGCCTGCCACCTGAACTAATCCGCTAATATATGCATTGATCGCCTCCTGCCCCGCAGCCACAACCTGCGGGTTGGAGGAACGCAGAGCGTCCGCCACCTGGCCGGGCAGGGGAGCCATCTGGGCAAGGGCGGCGAGAGCCTCCTCCTTGAGCACGCCGCTCACCGCTGCGAGCTCCAGGCGCGCCTGCGCTGCCGCATTTGCCATCTCCCGCAGCTTGGCGGCGGCCTCATCGTTCTTGCCCACGAGGTCAGCTGCGGATTGATTCCATACTATCTGCTGCGCGGTCAGAGCGTCCAGGGCCGCGCGCACGTCCACCAGAGATGCCACTGCGAAATCGGAGGCCAGTTGCTGGTTATGGAAATATTTGGTCATCAGGGCTAGCCGATCGTTGTACTCTTGCGTGCTCATAACCGCGGCCCGGTTGTTCTCCACTATGGTCCGCATCTTCTCTGCCCGCTCCGCCAATATCTGGTTGAGTTGCTTCTGCGACTGCGCCTCCCGCGCTTCGGCTTCCATCAACTCCTGTTCTGCCTGCTTCAGCCCCGTTAAGGACTTCAGGCATTCGGCTATCTTGTTGCCAATGGCATATCCCGTGATGCCCGCTACGATTCCGCCCCCTATCGCCGCACCAATAGAGCTGGCGGAGGCGGTGATCGGGGCGGTAAGGGCCGCGAGCCCGCCTGTGACTGCAGCTCCCGTAGCCGCAGTTCCCACGGCGGCAGCCGTGCCCAGACTCATGAGAGATGAGGCGAGGGTCATGGTGGATTGCACGAGAGACGAGATGCCGGAGGCCACCTCGGCCGCGATGAGAGCGTAGACGAAGCCCTGGATCAGCCCCAGTTTGTCGGCTATCTCGGTGAGGGGAGTAATGGCTTTGAGGGCGATGTCGAGGAGGGGGATAGCGATCTGGAGGAGGCGGTCGAGGAGGTCGACGAACTCCGATCCCACCGCCTGGACGATCCTGGCAATGGAGTCCACGACCCCAGAATTAACCAGCGCCTCTGCGGCCCGGGAGAGGACGTCGGCAAGGCGCCCGATGAGGTCGACGAATACGGGCGTGAGGGCCTCGACCAGCTGGCCAAAGACTTCGACCAGCGGAGAGGCGGCCTCGAAGACCCGCATGATCACCGGCGCCAACTCGGCGAAGGAGGTGCCGATGGTCTGGAGGATCCCACGGAATTGCTCCCCCTCGAGGAAAGCGGTGACCTGCTCCAGGGCGGGTTTGAATATCGGGAGGAGGTCTTTGCCAGCATCGGCTAGGGCCTTGGTCATCGCATCCTTCATGTTGGACCACATGCCCTCCCAGGTGGTGGACATGCGCTCCATCGCCCCTTCATACCGCTCATTCCAAATGGCGGTGAGGGTGGAGGCGATCATCTCGCGGTTGGTCTTGTCGACGACCACCCGCTGTTGCTTTCCGCTCTTGTCCACGTATTCGAACGCCACCTTGGCCCCTTCCGCGGAGGCCTTGATACCGAACTCTTTCAGCCGCTCGAACTCACCCGTGGTAGCATCCGCCAGGGCCTCCACGGCGGCCATGACGTCCTTGCCCAGGGCCGCGGAGGTGTCGCCGAGCACGCTCAAATACTTTTCAGCGGAGAAGCCGTAGGCCTCCAGTTTAGTGGCCGCCTCCATGAGGCCCGGGAGCTCAAAGGGGGTCTTGGCGGCGAAGTCCCGCAGCCAGGCGAGCTTCTGGCGGGCAGTCTCCGCGGAGCCGGTGACCGTCTCCAGCACGGCCGCATAACGCTCCACCTGCCCGGCTCCCGAGAGCATCTTTGCGCCCACGGCCACGGAGGCAGTCCCGAGCGCGGCCACGGTGGCGGCGGCGACCTTGAAGCCCTTACCGATGACGTCCCCAACGCCGGAGAAGCCCTTCTTCAGGGCGTCGGCCTGGGCATCGAGCCGCTTCAGCGTTTCGACGGCTTGCTGGGCTTCGGCCTTTATGCGTATCAGTATCTCTTCACCGCGAGACATAGGTCACTTCCTCTGGTAGAATTTGTTGACCGCAGACACGAGGTAGTCGTAATGCGACAAAGGGAGCTCCAGTATCTCCGTATAAGGAGTATGAGACGCCAGGGAGAGGAGGGCCGCCTCTACGAAGTGGTCTCGCCAGCGGTCACCTTCGGGAGGGTGGTCTTGATGAGTTCCTTCCCTCCCTCGGAACCGAAAAAAGCGGCCATGTACTCCGCGAAGAGCTCAGGGAGCTTGCGGAGAGCCTTACCGCGCGGCCCAGCGGCGGCCTCCAGGATTTTCCATACATCCTCGAGGGCCACCTCAGCGGGGTCTTGCAGTTTGGCATTGGTCCAGGTCGCATATATCTTTTCGACGACCTTTTCCAGGGCCTCGCCGCTCTGGTAGGGGTTGGCAAGATCCGCGGCGCACTCGTAGAGCTCCGGCCACTCCTTGACCTTGGCTTCTCGGACGTCAACCGATCCGTAGGAGAGTTCGACAGATTTCACGGCTACCTCTTATTAGGAGGGGATGAACCGCTGCTTGTAACCCATCACCTTGGGCAGAGCCTGCCCCAGCTCATCCTTGTCCGTGTGGAGCGCTGTGCCCTCGAACTCCAGCGAGCTTGGCTCGCCGTAGGATTGCCCGGTCACCTTGGCGAATCCTTGCACCTTGTAAATGGTGGTCACAAGGGTCCCAAACTCCCCGTCGCTGCGCCTCTTGGCCATCTGGGTCAGGCGGAAGCAGAGGTTGCGGGGATAGAGCGTGGTGGCGGTCATGCCGGGGATACTCTCCCCTCCATCCATTTCCGACGTGGCGGTCTCTCCGGTCAGGATTTCGAGCACGTCGAAGTCTATGATGTTCGCCTTCCACTTGAGCTCGCCCTTCTGGGCGTGGCGCCAGGTAGCCACGATGGTGTCGTCGCCCTTGACCTCCACGGTCTCCGCGGTCTCCTCGAAGGAGGCGTTTTCCACACCGGGAATCTGCCTCCAGGCGGAGGTGCTGCTATCGTACACCTCCAGCTTCTGCAGTCCGAACACGTCATAGTTCGCCATGGTTTCACCTCCCAATGTTTTCCATCTCAGGGACGGTCACCGTGATCTCACACCAGTTGCCTGGATTGTAATCCACACGTATGCGCGTCACCTCAGGGATACCTGCCAGCCCCTCCATCACCTCCTCGACCCGAGCCACGAAGTCAACAACCGACTCCGAGAGGGGCGAATGCACCTCGATTGCCACCTCGTGTTCCGCTCGCCGTAGGTCATAGGTCATCTGCGTATTCGAGGCTCGTGGATAGATGCAGACACCTGCGAACCCCTCAGTGACCGGGGGCTTGAGGCCGAGGATGACCTTTCCCCAGCTCACTCGCCCACTCAGCTCCTGGTATATGGCAGCAATGGTCGTCGAGAGCATCCAATCACCCCCTCAGGCGGCGCAGCACGCGCTTCACTGCGGGCTCGGCATAGTTACCCTGCGGATTCTTCCGTGCTCCGGGGCTGTGGTGGAACACCTTGCGCCCGCCGGGCAGCTGGGTAAACCACACGTGCGGGCGGAACCCGTAGTTGTAGAGCCGGGCGATGAAGGAGGTGGAGTATATATCTATCTCCTCCCCCGGATCGACCTTGGCCCCGAAGGAACCCGCCAGCCTGCCCGTGCGACGCGGGGCTGCGCGCCGCACCTCCTGCAGCATCTCGTAGGCCACGGCATTGGAGAGCAGCCTCTCCTGCAGGTCGCGCAGGTCCTTCTGCAGGTCCATGCGTTTCTGTGCCTCAATCGCGAAGTTCACAGCGCAACTCTCCTACGCCGCAGGGTACGAATGAGCGCATCCAGCTCCTTGACCCCCGTCGGATGGGAGGGGTCGGTGGAACGGTAGGACATGGACACGCCGGAATAGGAGATGGAAGCGATGTCCGGCAGGTATTCGCGCCGCCACCCCTCGGCGAAGTAGCGGCAAGTCATGAGGAGCAGCTGGTCTATCGTCTCCTCCGGGGCCGCAAGGCCGCAGGTAGCGTCAACCGCAACCGTGGACCCGGCAGGATAGATGACGTCGAGGGTAAGGGTCTCCCCCGATGGAGTACGCTTCCAGCCAGGGGTCACCTCGACGTCTTCGGTGATGACGGTCACCGAGCTGACGGTGAGGAAAGGCCCCTCATCCGGGGCACTAATTATATTAGTATCGGTCTCGAGGACGAAGTAGTGGGTCTTGGGCTGTGGATCGATGCGTGCCCCGATGACGGAGGAGAGGAACTCCTTCGAGATAGCCAGCAGCTCCTCGGCATACGCCTCGTCGATCTCCAGGCGTTGGGCTATCTCTGTCGCGGTGATCATACGTCACCTCCGGGTTTAGGTGCCGGGGCGAGGCCGGAAAGGCCCCGCCCCACTTTAGCTAAAAGCGGCACCAATCACCGCCTTACGGCGTGGTGCCAGTCCCCGCACCCACAAACGCCTCGGAGACCACGACGACGCCGTCAGTGCGGGTATGGAACTTGTACCCGATTTTTCCAGCCCCGGCATACAGCTCCTTGAGGACCTGGAGCTCCATCCCCTCGCGGTCCAGGATGAGGAACTCGCTGAAGTCCCCCAGGACAAGGACCACGGACGACTGGGCGTTGGCTGCGGGCATGTATGCGGAGATGGCCACAGGGCGCCCCGCCAGCTTAGGAGCCGGACCGGACACGAAGTCCAGCAGGTAGTAATCCCCAGTCTGCTTGGCGTTGGCGAGCAGGGCCGCATACACCGACTGGCTCATGAGCCAGGTGGCGTTCTCCAGGTACGCGGCATCTAGGGACCCCACCATCTCACGCACGATGTCGATGGGGATGGTGCCTGGGGTGAGTGGGCTGTCATTATTCACGACAGTCACATCGAGCAGAAGGCCACGAGGCTCGCCCATCCCGGTCCCGTTGATGAACTTCTTGTCTTCCGCGCGGGCCAGGAACTTGGCGATGCGCGAAGCCACCAGCTCCTCAATGTTGAACGCGGCATCCTGGATGATTTCCTCCGTAGCGGTGGTGATCCCACCGAACTTGTGGGCACGCAGCACCTTCTGCCCGAAGGCCAGATCGAGCAGAGGATAGTTCGCTCCCTCCGCTATGACCTGCGCCTCGGCGGTGGAGGCATCGATGGGAACCGGCGTCTCCTTGTTGGTGGTGGACTGGACGGTGGCCAGCTTCCGGATGACGGAGAGCTTTTCCTTCTTCTCCACGATGGTGCGGTAGAATCCCTGCGGCACCAGGTAGCCACCCTCAGAACCCACACCGGTGTGCAGGGACCGGGTCTCGCCGCGCAAGTAGGAGCGGAACTCAGCCATCTCGTCCTGCCCGCCCATGCGGGTAATGCCGGGCTCCGGCCTTTCCTCCGGTATCTCCGCAGCCAGAGCCTGGCGCGCCTCAAGCAGCTCGGCCTCAGTGAGGTCGCGCCCCTCCTGCAGGGCTCCGAGGATCCTTTCCAATATCTCCTTCATCTCGTTCACCTCCTACAGTCGTCTTAGGATCTCGGACAGCAACTCGGCCAGCCGCGTCAGGCCCCTGCCCTCAGCGGATTTGGCCGCCTCTCGCTTCGCCTCCTCCCCCTGGAAGAGGTCAGCGAGGTATCGATACGCCCGGTAGAGGACGTCCATGTCCTCATCCGTGGCGAACCCAGCCATGCTGCGACGCAGTGCCAGCTCCTCCCGAGGAGAGAACAGGCCCCGCGATATAGACACACGTGTGGCGTCGTAGGCGGGCATGGAGACAGGCCCCACTTCCCACAACTCCATGTCCACGATGTGGCGGACGTCCCCCTCCCATATCTCCTTGGTGGGGAGGAACATGAAGGAGGCACCCCACACGTAACCCCCTGCCACCAGGTCGGCCACCTTCCGCCCATCAATGGTGGGCGGGAGGACACACCTCCAATTGACCCCCGTATCGGTCTCACTCAACTCAAGGGTTTTGTTCCCAACAAAGCCGAGCAACTCCGATGGATTGTGGTTAAAGGTGCAGATGATCATCTCGTTCTTGACGGCCTCAGCTGCAGCGCCTCGGTCGATGACCTCTCTGAACCCCATGGCGTCGGAGACGGGGGTGTCGTAAGGGATACCGGGGGTGGCCTCGATGATGCCGGGGCTGTCCTGCTCGCCGCCCTGGCGCAGTTCAGGCCTGCCCCGGACCGCGCGCCACTCGGCGTAGGGGATCTCCACTCCCCTCTTCAGAGGCGCGGGCTCGACATCGGCGTCCTCCAGGTGAGACGCGAGGTGCTCCCAGACCCCTTCGCGATCGGAGTCCGGGATGTCAGCGCCTCCACGCGCTCCGTTGAGGGCGGCGATGCCCGCCTGACATCCCCTGATTACCGCAGGGCCAGGCTCGCCATCTCCGGAAACCTTGTGATGAGGGAACTTGTAGGCGGTCTTAGTGGTGGGGTCTGCATCCGGATCCTGCCAGGCGAACATACGGCGATAATACGCCTCGTCCTCTCCGGGGCGCAGACGGGCCACCTCCTCGTTCGCGTCCCATTCTGCTTCGATAACCTCGGTTTTATGCGGTTTTATAGCTGGCAAGACAATCACCTCCTAATCGAACACTGCCATGATTTGGCAGGTGCATCCCTCAGTTATAGGCGGCGTGGTCACGTTCCATCCCGGGTTAAACTCGCGCCCGTCCTTGAGCCGCAGCTGGTCGCTGACGGAGAGGAAGGGGTTCCCCTCGCACCGGAACGATGGCTGCAGCACCTTCCCGTCCAACAGCTCGCAGGGCGAGAGATTGTCCAGGTGGACCCACTGGAAGGGCAGGCCGTGGTAATGGTACTCCGCCTTGCTCACCAGGCCAGAAATACGCACAGCCTCCCAGGCAGCAAGCTGCGGGGCCACCTCCGCTATCCACCCCTGCACCGCCTTGCGCGCCTCTGCTTCCTCCAGACCGTCGAGGACGATGCCGTGCAGGGCGGAGGCGTTACGCTTGAGCAGGCGGTCAGCCACTCGCTCCGCATGGACGTCGATGCAGTCCTGCACGCGGGGAGTAATGCCCGCAAAGCCCTGTACCTCCGCAGCCACCAGGGCCTGCACGGCCTCCGCTTCGGCGATCATGACATCGCGCAGGCCGGAGACGACATAATCTCTGTGGCGCGGCTGGTAGTCGTTCAAGTACCAGTCGTACAGCTCGTTGGACACCCCGAGCTTTGCCATCTTCTGGATGACGTCATTGGTCTCCCGACGCAGGATGCGCCCCAGCTCCGCCTCGAATTGCTTTCGATAGGAGAGGGCCACGCGCTGCTTGATGCGCGCGGCCTCCACCACATCGTGGCGGGAGCGGCGCAAAAACAGGCCGCGAGTCTGCACCGCTCGCTTCGAGCGCGGGGCCTCCTCTCCTGACGGCGCTGGTTGTGCGGAAGCATCCTCCCCAGGACGGTAGATGAGCATGTTCGCGGGAATCATGACCTTATCGCCGAAGTCGCCGTAGGAGGGGAGGTTCTCCCGCTGGCGCACCTCGTTGTGGGTCATGAAGCCCCACTGTAATCCGGTAGCGTAAGCACGGTAGCGGGCCTCTGTGTTGGTCTGCAGGAGAGCATTGTAGTTGGGCTCGATGTAATGCCTCCCTGGCGTGAGCAGCTTCGCCTCCAGCTCCTCCACCAGGCTGGTCATCCAAGGAGAGATGCTGTCAGCGATATAGATGCTGGACATCAGCTCCAGGGAGTTATAGTTCAGGTTCTGGTAGATACCCAACTTCCAAAGGGGGAGACGCAACAGGCGGGCTACCTCCTCCACGGTGAATGTGAGCAGGGCGAGCAGCTTCTGCTCGTCCAGTTCCATGGACAGCCTGGTCAGATCCCAGTCGCGCGGGAGGACGGCGACATTGAACCAGTTATGACTCCCCTTGAACTGCTGGAACTTGGCCTTTATCTGCTCCGCCTCCTCCTGTGTAGGGTCAAAAGGCAGCTTGACCACCATGCCAGGGGAGGCGCCGGACTGGAAATATCCGGTGAGGAACTTGGTCACCCGTTCCTGCAGGTTGGCTACATGGAGGAGGTAATCGGCCAGAGGGTATCCTATCCTCCCGTCGTATCCATATCCTGGGACGTGGATGATGTCTCTGGCCTGATAGGTGCGAGACCCTCCGCCGCTTTGGCTGCTCGAGACAGTATATAGCAGGGTATCGCCATTCACCGAGACGGCTACCCTCGTTGGGTCCACCACCCACAACTCGGCAGCCACTCCCCCGCTACGCCTGATGACCGCGTATCCATTCCCATACCAGATAGCTGCAGACCACAACTGATAGAAGAACCGGTACCCAGAATGCATGGGATTAGGGCGCTTGAGCAGATCCTGCACAGGGTGCCCGGTCGCTTTGACCCTCCCGCCATCGTCCCGCCGCTCGTAGAGGTCGAGCGGCACCCGGGCAAGATCCTGACACAGCACGTTCACGGCCGCGAGGACGGTGGACAACTTTTGAATGTTGGCGTCCGCGCCTCCCAGGCCGAGGAAATATGCCCCTATCCTGTGGTCCAGCGCACGCTTTTCTCTTTTCTTGCCGAAAAACGCCATGGGTCAATGCCCTCTGTTACTGGTTGAGCGGGGATGGGAACAGGTAACCTATTGCCGCGCCCAGTGCGGCTGTGAGAATAGGGGCCCCAACATCAACGGGAATGGTCCCCAAACCCATGAGGACGATCACCGCAGCGAGCGCCGCGATGATGACGGCGAATGCCATGACCTCTTTACTCATCCAAGATCACCTCCTAAAACAGATGGAAACCCTGTATCCCCCCGCCCCTGCGCGCATCAGGCATCTTCTGTCGCAGAAATAAGGCATTGATCAACGCAGTGGCCCCGTCGATAGGGGCTCCACTTTTGTGATCCGGATAGAGGAGCCCGTCGCTTCCGACCTTCACCCTCATGTTGGCGAGGTGGCGCAGGAGCAGGGGATTGCGTACCCTGATCCTCTTAGTCTGGAACAGCTTCCCCAGCTCAGAGATGGCCGGGGAGATGACCTTGCGGCTCTGGCGCACCTCCACCATCTGCACTTGCCGTTCCATCTTCTGGGCCAGGTGAAAGGCACACCAGGGGTCGTATCCCACCCCGACCACCCGATAGGGTGAGAGCAGCTTCTCGAACCTCATCATCAGGTCGTCGAAGTCAAATACATCCCCGCGGGGCAAGGTGATCCACCCTTTGCGCTCCATATCAAGGTAGTCCGTGCGGTGCTCGCGGCTCATCTCCTCCGCCCTACCCCGGGGGAGGAAGAACTGCGCGTCCACCTCCAGCCTCCCCTGCTCCGCCTCGCGGAACCAGACCAGGGCCGTGAGGTCGGTGGTCAGTGAAAGGTCCAGCCCCGCCCAGACCGTAGAGCCCGGCGGTATCTCCTTACCGCCCGCGGCCTGCGAGAGCAGGGAGGGTGCGATGAACGCCTCGCTGGACTGCACCCACTCGCAGAGATAGTAGCGGCGGAACTTCTCCTCCTCGGAGCGGATACCACGAGCCTTGGCGGCCTCGTCAGAGAGGAACTCCTCGGTAACCGTCTCTCCCAGAGAGGGGTTGAGTTTGCGCCACACCGCAGGGTCATCCCAGCGGTCCTCGGGATCAGGTGAATAGATGAGAGGCAGGAACCGCCTGTCCTCCACGGCCCCCTCAAGGACCTGCAGGCCATACTCATGCAGCCTGCGGCAGATGCTGTCCTGCCCGCCTGCGCCAGCGGTGGTGATGGCAAACACGATAGGGCGCTCCCTCGCCCCCACTGCGGAGGTCAACACGTCCCAGACCCCGGACGTCCTGTGGGCGTGCAGCTCGTCGATGATCACCCCGTGAGGCGAGAGGCCGTCCAGGGTGTCCTCATCCGACGCCAGCGGCTGGAAGAAACTCGACGTCCTGGGGAAGGAGAGGGACGTCTTGAAGAACTCCAGCTCCGGCGCCCAGGGGGAGCGGCGCACCATCTCCACTGCGGACTGCCACACTATGCGCGCCTGGTCCTTCTTGGTCGCGGCGGCATAGACCTCCGCCCCCTCTATCCCGTCGGCGAGGAGGAGGTAGAGCGCCACGACAGCAGCGAAGGAGGTCTTGCCGTTCTTGCGCGGCACCTCCACGTACACCTGCCGGTATCGCCGGGAGCCGTCAGTATCACGCCACCCAAAAAGCATGGAGGCGAGGAACTCCTGCCATGGGAGGAGGCGGAAGGGCTCTCCGGCCCAACGGTCCTTCCACTGCACGAGGGACCCGGCGAAGCGCGTGAACCTGCGCACGGCGGCAGTGTCATAGAGGTCTGGATGCGTGTCAAGGTCCTGTAAGTGCTTCTCAGCGAGAAGCTTTACCGCCCGAGGGGCGAGAATCTTCCCCTCGGCGATCGCCTTTGCGTACTTGCTGCCGCGGTCCATCCGCGGCGAAGTCTTCTTCTTCGTCGTCTTCTTCGTGGTCGCCATTCAGCAAGGCCTCCAGGGTGGCGAGCCTGTCTTCCTCCGGGCGCGCATAGCCGCGGGCCGCAGGAGCGAGACCGAGAGTCTTGGCCAGGGCGTGGAACTCCTTGAGTGTCGAGAGGTAGAGGAGGGCCGCAGGGCTGCGCTTGGGAGCGCCGCCCTTAGAATCTCGGACGATGGGGTCCTCAGTCATCACCTCTTGCTCCAGCCTGGCAAGGAACACGGATAGGGCGCAGTACCTGGCGACCGCATCCCGGTCGGCCTCGGTGAAGAGGCCGAGCCTCCGCAGGCGCCGCCAGACGGCCTGGGCCGGCTTACTCATGCCAGCCGGAGCAGCGCCGAGAGGACGATGCGGTTGTTTGCTTGCGTCTCTGTCGGGCCTGTAGGTCCCGGCAGCGCGTTTTTCCGTGGGTGGTTTCTTCCGGGCCATGTTTGATTACAGACCGTCGGCACGTACGCGGAGCTCCCCGCCCGGTGATGGGCGTGCCGAAGCCAGATTTTTCCACCCCCCTATCCCCGAACGATGTGCTTCCGCGTGGCAATGTCTACACAGTGTAACCAGATTTTCCCAGTTATGCGTCCCGTGAGGGAGGGGGATACGGTGGTGCACCACCTCGCCTGGCGCCCCGCACCTCTCGCAGTCAGGATGCCGAGCAAGGTACTCTGCTCGCACGCACTTCCACTTCCAGGTATAGCCCCGCTCCACCGAACCTGGGCGAAGGTCGGGGGCCTGGAGGCGGTGGTGGGTGCAGAACAGCGATCTCCTTTGAGCGGGATTATTACACGTCGGATAAGAGCATATTCTCATTGACTTTGTTGTCTACTAATATAAACATACTGGCCTATACCTAATTGAGGCGGGGCACAGTTAGCCCATATGCCCGTTCCCGTTGCACTGATGGTGCATGCCGTCCCGTTGATGGCCATATAGACCACAGAGCTGCTGTTGTTTTTCAACACCAGCCCCCGCTTCAACGCCCGCGGCGCACCAGCTGAGAGCAATGTCGCTGTGGTCCCGACAGTTACGGCGGCATGATGATAACAGCCGAATCCCCTCATTTTTCCTCCCTTGTTTTATCCCATAAAAACAAGCCCGACCTGATCGGGCTTATCCTATAGTCAACAATGCTCCATCTTATCTAAATTATCGATTGTTGCATAACTTTTTGTCAAGAAATTTAAAGGGTTAATAATTCTCCGGGAGCCCTTTTATGGCTTCCCACCTTATCATTTTCCTCCAATCGCCTCCTGAAAGAATTCGCCTGCCAAGACGGTCTAAGAAGTCATCCAGATCGCACAGATCTTGAAAGGCCTGGTCGTTTTTGACCAACCCGCTACGCTCCGCCCTCCTGCGCGATAGCCGAAATGGGCACCCCCCGGTTAACTCGTAGAGATCATGACGCCTGGTGCCCGACGCGAGCACATACAGGAACTCGATCGCAGCGAGTAATGGTTCTGGTGGGAGAATAGTGTCTCCTCCAGGCCTCAATCCACATCCCCCCAGATCTCTTTCTTCGCCTCCCTCACCCAATCCGCCAAGGCCTCCCGGAGGGCGGGGAGAAGCTCCTCGCGCACCACCCTGGATATGGCCACCCCGGCCGCGGCCTCCAGGCCGGAAATGTCCTCCTCCCGGCACAGCCTGCGGATGAGCTCCTCAGCGTCCATCCGATGCACCACGGACTTCTCTGGCGGGCGAAGATAAGCGCGGATGATGCGGACGGCCATCTGTTTAGTAAGCTCTTCCCGGCCATGCTTGATAGCTGATATCCTCTGCGGACTCACCCCCAGGCGTCTAGCTATCTCAGACACCCTCTCTTTGCGGAGTATCTTCTCCGCCTGGTCGCGCACGTCTACGATGTCCGCCCTCTCCATCAGCAATCCGTCCCTCCTATCTTGTGGTTCCTGCCACAATCCGGGATGAATCCGGCTATGGCGCCAAGAATCAGGAAGGTTACCGCACATGCCAATGAGAAGGGTTGCCAGAAGTAGCTCCCAAAGAATAAGGCGGCGAGCAGCCCGAAGAAGATGAGAGCCACAACCTTCGACGAGCGCATACCATCACCTCCTAATTGCGCATGGAGATCCAGTTGCGGTAGCCCGAGAGCATTAGGCAGCGCATGATCTGCAATAGCTCGCGTATCGGGATTGGATGTCTGATGGTGATCATTTCATCACCTCCTCTACACCGGCACTGATAGCCGTGGTTTTAATGCGCTGGACCTTGAGCCACAACAGATACACGTAGGCAACACAATCCAAAACCTCATACTCGAGCTCCTCTAAGACCGATTTGTGCACATAATCCTCGTCTCCATATCTCTCCGCTCCCAACTCGAGCCTCTCCTCAACCCGGCTGATAAGTGCAGATAATGGGTAGAGTTCGCGGTAGGGGTCCTTCATCTCGATTCCTCCAACTCGCGGATTATGGATTGCACACGTTCCATCCAGGGATGATCGGGCACGCAGTATCCCGGGCAATCGTAGGTTGATTGCGGCCTGCCGTAATGCTTAGCCAGCCAAGCGAAGTTGGCTCGGATGCCCTCCTCCCAGGAGGCAAATCCTTGTGGATAGGAGAGCATCCCCCAGGCGTTGTGGGGAGCGAAACACGCCAATCCGAAGGTCGACTCCGCCCCGGCTATGGCCACCGGGAGGTGAGGGTTGACGCCGGTGCGCTCGCCCTCCTCGGCAAACACTCTGCCGCATCCCGCAAGCGGGGATCCCCAGCGGGCGAGGTATGCGTCTATCCGGGATGCCACCGCCTGGAGGCGGGCCTCACTCTCGGCGAGATGCCGCTCCAGCCTCTCCGCCTCCGCCCAGGAGCGGAGGACCACCTGCTCCTCCTGTGGGTGAGAGAACTTGCGGACCTGCTCCACCTCCACACCCTGGATGGCTGCCTGGAGGATGGCCCATGCCGCAAGGGCCAAGAGCATCAACGCTATCCCGACCATCTTCTTCCGCCTCACTTCCACCTCCCAAAAAAGAGGGCCCGACCACACGGTCGAGCCCACTTTCCGCTCGGCTCGAAGCCGACACCTCAAGGTAGCGCCTGGACGAACAGGCTGGGGTTAGGGCTCACCTCCTTTCTCTCCTCTCGCTCCGCGGATGGCGGTGATCCGCCACCGTTTACCGTCCCAGAACAATTTGATAATGCCTCCACCCTTCCCCACGCGCTCCATGAGCCTCATCTCGGCCAGCACCCGCTCGTAGAAGCGGGGCAGGCACTGCTCGGCCAGGGGGCATATCAATTCATTCATCTTCCTTTAAACACCATCCAGCGGCATGGTAATCCTTACAATCCTGGCATATGTACGAGCGGCAAAGGTCGCACCAGGCGGCGCAGAGGTTGCCGCACTCGCACCTCTCGTCCAATGCGTCGTAATCCCAATATACGGTCATCTCAAAGCCTCCTCGATAGCACCGGACAGCCAGTCTCGTGGTCTCCACACTCGTACACGGACATTACCCAAGCTGTATCGCTCCACGTCAGCCAACTCTTCGAGCCATATCTTCTGATGGACGGTCAGCCGGCCACGCTCGCTCTTGAGCTCGGCGAGGATCAGCCGTCCCCTCCGGACCAACACCAAGTCCGGGAACCCCTCCGGGCTTCGGCGGCTATCGTAGGTGTGGTAATGCCGCCAGCCCGTAAGTTGGGCCAATTCTATTACCGCTGCCTGGAGCTCCTTCTCGGTCATGTCCAAACACTCCGCCAGCTGGTTCATGTCAACCGACTTACATCGGCTGCGGTCTATGCCCTTATCCTCTCCTTGACCTGCTTGATACAGTCCAACACCTTTTCCCTCTCTTCCTCCGTGAGATCTTTTCCGAGTATCTCCCCGAGGGGCACGGGTTCCTCGTGTGCATCCCTCTTTGCGGCCCTCTTCTCCTCGTCCCTTTTACGCTCCGCCTCCTCAAGGGCCCTGTCCCGCTCGATGAAAGCCTGCTTGATGGCGGGCATATAGTAGGCCAGGTTTGTGGGCCGGTCGGTGCCCTTGGACTCCTGGACGCGGCGGTCATGCTCTCGCTTCACAATCTCCACCACCTCCGCTGGCGAGAGGAGGCGGCAGACGGCTGAGAGCTCCTCCACCATGCGATCTTTTCGCCCGTCCCCGACCTGGGACCCAGTGAAGGGAGGGGCTCCGAGGATGGACTCGATCTCCCGGATGACCTCCCAGGCCTTCTCGCGGCTTTCGTTTGTAGGCGAATAACCGAGTGGTGCATTGTTTTGTTGTTGAAGGGAAGTGGGGGAAGGGGAGGGGGCAGAGGCTTCAAGCGTTTCCGATTTATTGTCGGATTCTTCCCTACGCCCGAGCGTGGTATCTTCTTCCCTTCTATTCCCTTCTTTTCTATTCCCTTCTTTTCTATTCAGGGGAACATGTTCCGAACATGTTCCCCACATGTTCCCCACATGTTCGGAACTTGTGGGGAATTTAGGAGGAGGAGGGTACTTATAAGTGGGTCGCTTTATGGACTGATGGCGGGAAAAGTTCCGAACATACAGGTATTTTTCTCCATTGGCGTCATATACTATGAGCTTTCCCATTTTGATAAGTTGATTGAGTAGGCAACATATATCAATGTCTGGGTCATAAGGAAATATCTGCGCGCGTATCTGTTTGGGCTTGAACGGGATCACTCCCTGATCATCCACGAAGTTCCAAAGGCCAATGTAGAGCAGCCGGCCTTCGAACGGCAGCTCCGCGATTTGTTCATCAACCCAAAAATCTGGATCAATGATTCTTTTACGAGCCATCTTGCCCCCCTAATTTCAGCTGGTTACTGGCCGGTTTATATTTCCTATTCCAGGCCCTTATCGGCATATCGTGCCGGTTGTGGCATAGCTGACAGAGGGCGCGGAGGTTCTCCGGGTCGTTGTTCGTTGGGTCGTGATCCAGGTGCGCAACGGTCAGTACCACAACCGACCCGGTCACCGGATGGGGCTTACGCGCCTCCGCTCCGCACCACTCGCATTTCCACCCAGACCTTTCCCGCACGCTTCGAGAGATTTCTCCCCAATTGTCTGGATAAATAAAATGTCGCTTATCCCGTTTGATGGGCATCCATATCCTCCGTTTCGATTGACAATTGGGCATTTAAGATTTCCTTGGCTATCTTCCTTGTGTTCTCGAGCGCGGCACGAAGACCGACGCCGTGGTTTATACCGTTACAGACGCAGTTGCATATTGGCCCCTTTGCGTTGTAGCACCTGGAATCACACTTACGGACACCGCCGGAGCTGGTCCGTTCGTGGATCAATGTAGCCATCACACCGCCTCCTCCAGGTCAAAAAGCCTTTCCATGGGCCCGAACTCCCGATCGAGCCCTTCCAGAATCCCTTCGATCACGGCTTCAAGGTCTTTCCGCCTGCTTTCGAGCTGGGCCAGCGTATGTCTGGCATGTTCTCTCGACCTCGGCCAGTAGAACCCTTCCGCCGGAGTGGAGCATATGGGCAGCCTGTGATCTTTGCGCAGGTGATTGATCATGGCCCTCACCTGTCTGTCGGTGCTCCCTAGAACGGCGGCGAGTTCCGGGGCGGAGACGGCTCTATCTCTCCTCCGCAGCAGGGAAACAAGATGCCTCTCTGTCCCATTACACCAAGTCATCTAACCTCTCCCGATGATGGTTGCATAGACAAGAGATAATCCAGGAGCAACTGTTGGTTGGGGTATCTGCGACGAACTAAGGTCCTCCGAGCTTGGGTAAACCCTAGCTCGTCAAACAACTGCTCGATGAGAGATTCCACATCGTCTTCCACATCATTGATTTCCATATTTTCATCCGATTCCATCGGTCTTTCTTCAGTGGCTTCTTCTGGTTGCTGGTATTGAGCTGCTTCCTCCGGGAAGAGATCATCCGGGGGCGCCTGATCCTGCAGGGGTGGGAGGGCCAAGACGGGCTTCTCCTCACTGGCCAGCCTGCGCAAGTCGTCCAGGCTCAGCGCTGAGGCCAGCTTTATGTCGAGGACATATATCTGCTTTTTCTTTCCGTCGGGTTGTACCTCCTTGGGGATGATGCGCAGCTTGAGGGGAACCATTGCGATACGTCCCACGAGAGCCCGGATATAATCCAGGCCAGAGTTGATGTTGACGATACTGTGGTAGCTCGATGTGTCAATCTGGAATACCCCTTCGCTGATGAGCTGTGGGATGACGAAGCGTAAATTCATGACCCGCCGGCATTTCTTTCTGTAGTCGGGGCATTCCTCAGGGTTGCACTCCACCTCCACCCACTCACCACCTTCGGATACCCGCTCGGCGGTGATGCCATCCCCACGGCAAGAGAGACCGGTCGTGCCGTAGCGCTTGAGATACTGAGGGGCGATCTGTTCCAGGTCGTCTACCGGGAAGATGATGTCGATCTCTTTTGCCCTCTCTCCAAAGATCTTGGTCAGTTGGTTACGATACTCATCCGGCCAAACGAAATAGTCGACCGCTCTGGGATATAAGGCTCCAGTCTTTTGGGATAGTGTCTTCTCGCCGAGGCGGATCTTGCCTGCCCTGGGGAGCCTGCGGCGGTCACTCACGCCGTGTATCATCTTCCACCTCCCATCACATCACATCCACTGATATGTGCCGTATGGCACCGGCGGCAAAGAGCGGATCCGCAATATCGGCAGATATACACGTGCACGATTTCGACCCCACAATCTCCACAAAAATGGGGGTGCCCGGAGGAGGAACCAGGGCTTTTAGGACGCTTAGGGGGTTGAGAAGGAACGGGCATGCGGTGGCTCTCCTCCGGGCAGGGGGTGGAACTCTTGTCTTGTACTTTCATCTCGGCTATTCTTTTCTCGCTATTATCTCTTCGCCTGGAGGCTCGGGAATCTGGCGAGAGCCCCGAGCCTCCCCTGCTGTTTTCGTGCCATTTCGCAATTCTCCACCGGCGCGGCGAAGCTCGGCTAGGTGCCGGCGGGTGATGCGGAAGCGTTTACGCCCATACCAAAAATCTGGCTCGATCATCCTCAACCCGCTCATGCTTGCATCTCCTTGAGCGTCCTGAGCAGGGTGGATGCCTTCGGCACGAAGACATCCACCGCCTCGACCCTGAACCTTTCCTTGAACTCCTCCACGTCCTCCGCCGCGAAGCGCACGCAGCGTGGGCCGAAGCGGTAGCAAGAAAGCTTACCCTGGCGCGCGTAGAGGCGAACTGTTTCAGGATTTATGTTCAGTATTTGGGCAACCTGTTCGGCAGTGAGGAGATTCATACCGCTTCCCTCCTGGAAAACGCCGACTTCAGGGCCTGGAGGTTCCTCCCTATCCACCCGGAAAGCTTGCGGTTGGCCCCCACCGCCGAAAGCCTGGCGGCCTCGGCGTCTTTGAGGTCGTAGAAGAGCAGCTTGAAGCACTCGTTCTGGATACTGTCCTCCGCCTGCTCCAGCTCTTCCAGGAGATGGCGACAGCGCTGGAAGAGGGCTTGGAACTCCTTGTGTCGCTGGTCGTGGAGGAGGAATATGTCCTCGAGCTTTCCCTGGTAAGCCGCCTGGCGCTTGTTGATGTCCAGGTAAGCGGCTCGGAGCTCCTCCACGGTGGCCTGGCGGGCGAGGATCTCCCGAGCTTTCGCCACCACGTCCATGATCTGCTCTTCCACCTCTCGGAGGGCGGCAATTTCGTGATAGTTATTCGCCCCTCTCACCTCATACCTCCGCGAGGGCTTTTCTTAGCTCCGGGTTGGGATAAATCATCTCCGGCGTGACCCCCAGGGCTTGGCAGATACGGAGAAGTTCTTCGTCTGTGGGAATACGTCGGCCGGAAGCGATGTCGTTTATGTAGGAGCGGGGGATGCCAGTTTGGTCGGCGAGCCGACGACGGCTGAGACCATTGATTTTTAAAAGCAATCCCAAGACATTATGCGCCTTCATGTCACTCCTCTTAGCGCGGCCGGTCAGTGGCCGTCATATCGAATTAAGCATATCACTATATCGATACTATTGTCAATACCATAAAATTATATATTCTGAACCATAAAAAATTATATTGTCCAAGCGATGGTTCAGAATATATAATTTTATGGAATAGAAACACGCCTCCTACAGTAAGGTGCCCAAATCATTACTAATTCCACCAAAATTTCTCGATATGTAACCAGTCAGTTCTATGCTTCGCCCCCTGCCAGGGGGCGGCTGAGACTACAACTGGCCCAATCGGCGTAGGCGGATATAGCCTGCGTTCCGCGTATCCTCCTCGCTCTGATCCGTACGTGCGATAGAAAGTCCCCGTGGTAGCAAGGACCACCCTTTTGGTCCCCAGTCTGTACGTCCTGCCACTCTGGGCAGCGCAGAGGATATCCATGTCATCCACGATGCGGTCGTGGACGTGGCCCATGAGGTAGATGTCCGCCTGCACAAAGCCCATCATCTCTCGCAGGCGGTTGACCTTCCAGCCAGCCGTGCGCCCTCCGCCGTGCCCGTGGTGGGCGAAGACGGTGAGGGTACGAGTGTCGTGGTTTCGGCGCAGGCTGAGGACCATGAGCGCTGCATACCCCAGATCCCTGACTCCCGTCTCGGCGACTAAGCGGTCAACGGGGTCCACGCCGTGGTAGAGTAGGGCCATCTCCTCGTGGTTGCCCCGGAGAAGGCCGAGGCACTTCTCCCGGCAGAGGATGGGGCGGCATATTTCGAGAAATTCCTCCACCTGCGATTCGATGACGTCAGCGAGGCGTGCGAGATGGCGCTCGGGGATCACGCGGGGATCAAATCTGCGGTCAGTGTGGCGAATGCATTCCAAGTAATCCCCCATCCCCAGCCAGTGGCAATGGGGCGTGGCAGCGATGTACCGCACCACCTGCCTGAGCGCATCCAGGTCGCAGTGAACAGTTCCGAGGTGGACGTCACCGATGGGGATAATTCGGATTACGGTGGAGCGGGAGGGGATGGGAATGGATTGTGATGTGACGATCATAGATCAGGTTAAGGTCCAACGAACACCGTGAGAGGCACTGGTGAGTGGATGGAGAGGACCACCCACTCCGGGTCTGCCATCACGCATGGGCGGATGTGCACGCCCGGCGCTTTGTCGGCATGGAGGGTTCCGGGTACTTTGTAGACAATGCGTCTAGCCGGAGGCTTCTTCCCGGTCTTCTGGTCGTTGGCCTGGGCATTCACCCAAACGACCACCTCTTCCTCGCCCGGGCCCTCGTAACCCAGGTCCAGCCACCAATCCCTGCGGAAGGCGGGGACGTGATAGACCCTTCGGCCATCCATCTCCGTGTTTTGCGGCACGATAATCTTTGGCACCAAACTCACCTCCTCTACCTTCGATGGCATAACATGGTATTTATCGCGTAAGTAATTAAGCAGGCCGCGCACCAGGGGATCACCCCACCCCGCCACCCCGATTGCCTCGTCCTCCGGAGATGTATAGAACCCGCACTCGACGAGCACCGAACAACGCGGGGCCTTGAGCACGGCCACGTCGTCTCTATAGATGATGCCGCGGAACGGAGAGGGAATCACACGCATCGCTGCGGCCAGGTAATCCGCCAGAGGCAGGGCCTCCTGATTGCGCCAGAGCACGCACCAGCCCCTCATGCCGGGCTTGTAGGCATCCTGGTGGATGTGCAGGGCTATGTCCGCACCCCAGCGCACAACGTCCTCGCGGGCGCGGATGTAGCAGTCGCCCTGGCCTGGGTAGTCCTCGCGGTCCCAGAGGCCCACCTCCACCTGGGGCAGAGCGGCCTGCAGCCGCTCCGCCACATGGCGTGCGATGCGGGTGGTATCGACTGGTGTCTCCGGCGAGGTTTCCTCCGGGTAGCCCTGCAGGCTGGAAACGATGGCGATTTTCATAGCTATCACCTCATACGGGGATTTATCGTATTTCCCAGGCACGGCACAACTTCTCCAAAACCTCGATAGTCCGCTCCTGTACCTGGGTGTAGTGCTCGAGGTGATTTAGGATAATCTTATCCCTATTGGCCATATTCTTGTTAATCTCTTCCAGCAGTTTCTGTTGCTCCCGCAGGGTGTCCTTAAGACAATCGAGGCTTCGCGTCAGCCGCCCGATCATCCAGCGCACGAGAAGCAGGGTGATGATGATGAGCGCCGCGCTGGCTGTCAGATTTTCCCAGGGTATGTTCCCCGCCATCAACTGACACCTCCCGCTCTCGTGCCCAGGAGCAGCGCCCAGAAGGCAAAGGTGGAATTTATTGGATATTGCGGTCCTCCAGTATCTACTACTGCCACCTTAAACGCCGTCGGTGTCTCGTCCCAGACGCTGCAGACGGTGATGCCCCACTGGGCCGCGGACCCCGTCTGACAGGCAATCGGGATGACCGCGGAGGAAAAGATGCCGTAGGGGATGGTCACCTGGAAGAGAAAGGCGTTGTTGACCAACTGGATTTTGCTCCACGACGCACCAGCCGCTCCAGTTCCTGAACTATTAGCTGGGTTTATTTGGTTCGCGCCGCTGAAGTCGACTAGGAAGAAAGCAAGAGTGTCTTTTGCCACGCGGTTCTGGCCGAGAATGGGTAAAAACCGACCGTAGAGCCAGTCGAAAGTCTCTTTACACTGGTTGAGCTTGCCACTGGTTATCAGCTCGTCTGCTGACCATGTCTTGGGATTGTATGCCATTGCTCCTCCTAATATCTCCCGACATCGATAACCTGCAGTAAGCCAAAGTTGGACGTCGCCAGCAATCCGTTCGAGGTGGCCCATTGCAGGCGGAAGGTGTGGCTCGTTCCGGCAGGAACGTCGAAGTAGTAGGTGAGGGTTATACTGGCGGGTCCTTCCTCCCACCAGCCCATAACGCTAGTATATGCGGTGTCGTATCCCCACCTGAAGGTTACCCTGGTATTCGACCCACGGTTGACCAAAAAGGTGGCAATCAAAAATATCCTCGCGGTTCCCGTGCCGGGTGGCTTGTAGGCCGCATTCGCAAGGTTTACATAAACGGTGCTTGTGGTGGTGCGCTCGGTCGTCCAGTAATCCGCACCCCTAACCAGGGCATAGAGAGCATTGTTTGGGACATCGGCACTCTTTGCTTTTAACAGGCGGTATTGCCCCACACCGAACTTTTGCCAGTAAGCCTCTCCGAGCTCACTTACGTCGAGAACGATGTTCTGCGAGCTATCAAGCTCTATTTTCTGCGTAGACGGGCCGATGACCCGGTAGGTACTTGCCTCGGGTGCCTGCACATAAGCCGACCAAGGAGACCCCAGGCCACTGCGCGTCACCGTTTTAGCGCGGTATTTATATGCTCCCGGAGCATCGATGGGGAAGACAAGCGTATTTGCGTCCACACGGAACGTACGATATAAAACGTCGTTAGTTATCCATCTCTCCTCTACGGTGAAGTGCGAAAAGTCGGCCGGAGGGGTAAGGCTAATGGTGAGGATAGCTGAAGTGCAGGTGTCATCTACGTAGTCATATGCCAGTGTAGGCGCGGAGGGGACTTTCCCCTGCGAAGGCAAGGTGATCTGCACCGGCGGCGCCCACTTACCCGGCACGTTATTTTCATCCAAAAACCGGTAGGTCAACCAATAGGTGCCGCCGGGTCTACCATATAAATTGACCGTTCGCATCCGCGGAGTAATGATGCGCGACTGGTAGGTCTTGGTCCAGTAGATGAGCTTGGGCGGGTTGGTTGCCTCCTTGGACTGGAAGCGGACCGCGCCGCCGTAGCCGTAAGTCGGGCGCAGGCAGTAAGCCAAGTGATTGGGATAATGGGCCCGGATCTGCTTGCACCTCCATATGTAATTAGTAACGTCCAAGTACAGCCATCCAGTATAGTCTGGGTCGATGGTAAGCCTATCTATTAGCGCGGGCTTATAAGGTAGATCGACTGGTTTACGGTTCCAGGTGATGGTGGTCTCTACGAAAGGATAGCAGCTAACTATATCAACGCTAAAAGTGTCGGTGAGGAAAGTGTAATCGCAGTAAACGGCGAGCCATGCCGCGACAATATCTGCGGCCCAGAGCCCGCCGGAGGGATAACCCCCCCAGACATGGTAGCAATACGTCCAGCGAACGGGGGTCAACCCCTGCACCCACAGCGCGGTTGAGGTACCATAGTTGCTGTCGGGATTGCCTGCGTCCACGTAGGCATCATGTGAGATGACGAACGTTACCTTATCGGTGTCGTCCAGCAGCACTACCTCTACTGCCTTATCCGTATCGATGGTTATAGCGACACCCGCACGCAGTGTGCCGTCGCTTGCGGTCTCGTAGAACGTCTCGGCATCGACCTCCTGCGACGGGATGAGGTCTGACCCCGTCCCACGCATC
>JASEGB010000017.1 GCA_030018275.1 Actinomycetota bacterium
ACACCCTAAATATTTCTATTAAAAGAATTTACACACAATAGTTTACGTTACCATTTTAGTGCGAATAAATTTCACCCTTTTGGGTGGGATAAATTTAAAGACGAAAAAGATGCTTGATCATATCACCATACATTTTAAGTCTGGCTAAAAGACCTTTGAAAAAACCGAGTTTTTCCTCCTTCATTACGTGGGTCGCATCATTGATGATAATCTCCTTGACCTTTACCTCGGAGTTTTTGGCATGTTTTGTAAAGGCTATCTCCACACCGAATCCTGATTCGGAGAAATCGGGGATGCCCTCGAGAAATTGTCTCTTAAGAGCCCTCTGACCGGAAATAAAGGGAATTATAGTTTGGGAAAGATCTGTGCGTAGCCTTCCTCCAGCGAATTTTCCCACGGTCATCATAAGCTCATCGTCCATGAGGAGGGGATTTATTAAATCCTCTATGTGTTTGGGGGTGAGTCCCACGAGATCGGCATCGATGAATACCAGGATATCTGCATCTGTGGCATCTATTCCCATTTTTAAAGCTGCCCCCTTTCCCCTATTCGTCTCACAATTTATGAGTGTTACACCCCGGTATTCCTCAACCGCATTGGCTGTTCCATCCGTGGAACCATCATTTACCACGATAATCTCATCTATCAAAGGGACTTTCATAACCTCGCTTAAAACTAAACTGATCCTTTCTTCCTCGTTATAGGCGGGAATTATAACGGCAATTTTAGGTTTTGAACTCGCCTTCGCCATTTCGCCTCCTTCATTATTTGGTTTAATATGCCTGGGCAAAGTAGACTAATTCGCCTCTTTCTCCACAGTTGATGCAATTACTGCCTCTTTTTTCGGGAGCAAGGGGAATGCAACGTATCGTGGCTACGGTTTTTTCCCTAATGCGGTTCTCGCATTCGGTTTTGCCACACCATCCGGCGATCAAGAATCCTCTTTTGGTCCTCAATATCTCCTCAAATTCATCTAGACCCCGGACCTCATGTGTATTTTCTTCTCGGAATTTTTTAGCTTTCTTAAACAAATTAGTCTGAATATTCTGTAAAATCTGTTCAACTTCCGCCTTGAGTTCGCTTTCCTTAATTGGTTTTTCCTCTCTCGTATCGCGTCGGACCAGTATTACCTGTTCTTTTTCAATATCCTTTGGACCAATTTCGATGCGAAGTGGTACGCCACGCATCTCGTATTCATTGAACTTCCATCCGGGTGTATATTCCTCTCGAAGATCCGCTTCAATTCGAAATTTCTTCTTCAGTAGCTTGAGCAGATGTTCAGTCCTCTCACAGACTAAGGTGCGGGTTTTTGTTTGCCAGATGGGGATGATGATCACCTGAATGGGAGCAATATTTGGGGGGATTATTAGTCCAGCATCATCGCCGTGGGTGAGTATCACCGCTCCTATCAGGCGTGTGGATATCCCCCAGGATGTTTGCCAGACGTAACGCCTTTCACCCCTTTCATCCTGAAATGTGATATTGAAAGCCTTGGCAAAGTTTTGCCCAAGGTTGTGTGATGTTCCCGCCTGAAGCGCCCTTCCATCACACATCAGGGCCTCTAGGGTATAGGTACGTAGTGCACCTGCGAATTTTTCCCTCTCCGATTTCTCGCCTATAATGACGGGTATCGCTAGTTCATCCTGTATGAAATCGCGATAAATCCGAAGCATTCGAAGAGCTTCCTCCTCCGCCTCCTCTTTGGTAGCATGGGCGGTGTGACCCTCTTGCCAGAGAAATTCCGTGGTTCTCAGGAAAGGTCTTGTAACCATTTCCCAACGGAGTACGTTGCACCATTGGTTGATGAGGACTGGGAGATCACGATGGGATCTTATCCACTTTGAATACATGTGACAGATTATCGATTCCGAAGTGGGTCTAATGGCTAGTCTTTCCTCGAGTTTTTCCTTGCCCCCATGGGTTACCCAGGCGACCTCGGGTGCGAAGCCCTGAACGTGTTCTGCCTCCTTAGCCAGAAAACTTTCCGGAATGAGCAAGGGAAAGTAAGCATTGGCGTGTCCAGTTTCCTTGAACTTTTCATCCAGCCTTTCTCTGATGTTTTCCCAGATGGCATAGCCATAAGGGCGGATGACCATACATCCCTTGACGGGCGCATAATCCGCCAGCTTGGCCATGCGGATGATCTCAGAGTACCACCTGGATAAATTCTCTGATTTATTGATCAGTTTTTCGACGATGCCTTCCTCAACGGATTTATCCTTGCTCATTGTCACAAGTTCAACCTCCTATCTCAACGACAATTACCATTGAGGATCAACCATCGACAGCTTCTCTATCTCTTCCATCAATACATCAACTAACTTATCTTCGGGCACCTTCCTTATCGGTTTACCCTTCGCGAAGAGTAGACCTCCTCCCTTTCCCGCTGCAATTCCTAAATCAGCCTCTTTTGCCTCTCCTGGACCATTGACTACGCATCCCATTACGGCAACTTTTATGGGAGTGGAATAAGATAGGAGTTTTTCCCCAACTTCCTCTGCAAGGGAGATCAAATCTATTTCACATCTGCCACAGGTTGGGCAGGAAATGAGCTCAGGTCCTGCTCTTAAACCCAGGGATCTTAAAATCTCGAATCCCACCTGGACCTCCTTCACGGGATCCGCCGTAAGCGATACCCTTATCGTATCACCGATGCCTTCATGAAGGAGAACCCCTAAGCCCACTGAGGACTTTACCGCGCCCGAAAGGAGCGTTCCGGCTTCAGTTATACCTAAATGTAATGGATAATCCACCATTTTGGCAAGCATCCTATAGGCTTCAATGGTTATGAGCACGGATGATGATTTAACCGAAATCACTATATCGTGAAAATTCAAGCCTTCAAAGAAGTGTAAGTGCTCTAATGCGCTATCCACAAGGGCTTTGGCCAATCCTTCCTTCGCCTTGGCGTATTTTTTGTGTAGGGAACCCGCATTCACACCTATGCGTATGGGGATATTTTTCTCCTTAGCCTTCAGTACGATCCGCTTCACTCTATCCAAGCTTCCGATGTTTCCTGGATTGATTCGAATTTTATCGGCTCCTGCATCGAGAGAGGCGAGGGCCAGACGCCAATCGAAGTGAATATCCGCAACCAAGGGCATGCTTATATTTTCTTTGATGATTTTGAGAGCCCTTGCGGATTCTCCATCAGGGACAGCAACCCGTATTATTTCACATCCAGCGGATTCCAATTTCCTGATTTGAGCAACGGTGGCGGCAATATCCGCGGTTTTTGTGGTGGTCATGGATTGCACGGCAATGGGAGCATTCCCTCCGATTCCAACCTTTCCCACTTGAATTTGTCGAGATTTACGTCGCATATCAATCACACTCCTATAAGCCACCCAGATAAATGAGGAGTCTTTGGATATCAGCCATAGTGAGGTAGATAATTAATGCCATGAGCAGCGAGAAAAGTATACCTTGAATGACCACGAGCTTATAAGGGTCGATTGGTCTCCCGCGCACCACTTCTACCCCGAGAATCGCCAATCTGCCTCCGTCTAAAGGAGGAATGGGAAAGAGGTTTATAACGGCGAGATGTATGCTGATGAGGGCTAAAACTTGCAGGAAGAATAATAAGTTTTCCTTGGCAATGAGGGTGGTCTCATGAATGATACCCACAGGTCCCCTTGCTTGTTGTAAGAGCCCACCCTTGGTGAACAAATCATAAATTGCTTGGCAGACCTTCACCGTAGCCATTCCTGTGGCAATGGTACCGCGATGAACAGCGGAAAGAGGGGTCTCCCTCTTTTTTTCCAATTTTGTTTCGATGCCTAGAAAACCTCGAGAATCCTTCGTGGTTAGGGTAGGATAAAAGGTCATTCTCTTTCTGCCCCTCATCACCTCAACTTTTACTCTTTTTCGCGGGTGTTTTTGAATAATCTCAATGATCTCGGACCATTCCGGAGTTTTCTTGCCCTCAATGGAGATTATCTTATCTTCCGACCTTAAGCCGATCTCAAAAGCGGGAGAGTTGGGCAAAATTTTGGCTATGGCTGTTGTGGGTGTGGGGATTCCTACCATCAAAACGATGGCAATGAGCATTATGGGAAGTATTAAGTTCATGAGGGGTCCGGCTAGAATTATGCTTATCCTCTGCCACATTGGTTTTGTGTTAAAGGCCCGTGCTCTATCTGCTTTGCTTAATTCCTCATGGGGATCCATTCCAGCAAATCTCACATATCCACCAAAAGGGATGGTTGTAGCACCATAGGAGGTCTCTCCCAAGTTAAAGGAAAATATCTTGGGACCGGGGAGACCGAACATGAATTCATATACCTTTATCCCAGCGAGTTTAGCTGCCAGAAAATGTCCTAACTCGTGGACAAAGATGAGGAGATTTAAACCCAAAATGGCGATGACCAAACTAATTACACCCATAATATACCTCGCATAACCCTTTACTTTAGTTTGGCAAATTTCCTAAGATAGCCGTTTTCATCCGATAAATACTTGTCTTCTTGATAAATGCAAAATGTAAAAATAAAAATGCAAAACGACAGAGAAAAATTTAAAATTAAGTTCTATGTCCTAAGTCCAACGTCTAAGTCTTATAATCTTTTTGACTCTGGACAGTGACCTCGGACTTAAAAATTTTGGATTTTAGATTGTGATTTTTCATTTTTCTCTTTGAATTTTAATTTAAGGGTAAAACTTTAGCTGGCCAATCTTAAATTTTGCAAAGTAATGTCTTTTACTTTTATAAACCTGTAAGATTAGTTAGGTGAGTTTTTGTATAATCGATTTAGCCCTTTGACGAGCCCAGTTTTCTGCCTCTTTAAGCACGCCTATGTCTTTTACCTCTAGGGAGGTGTGAGAATCGAGCACCTCCCTGATCACGCGTGGAATGGCGGGGAAAGAAATTTTTCTATTTAAGAAAGCATTTACAGCCTCTTCGTTGGCTGCATTTAGAACAGCGGGAAATGTTTTGCCTTTCTTACCAGCTTCTAAAGCATATTTTAAGCATGGGAAATTGATAATATCTGGTTTTTCAAAGGTGAGTTCCTTTATTTCAGAGAAATCTAAACTGGGGAGAGATGAGGGAAGCCTCTCCGGATGGGAAAGGGCGTATTGGATGGGGATACGCATGTCCGTCTGCCCCAGATGGGCTTTTATCGAACCATCTCTGAACTCCACCATGGAGTGGATGATGCTTTGTGGGTGAATTATTACCTCAATTGCATTGTAGTCGATCCCAAATAGGAAGTGTGCCTCAATGGTCTCCAACCCTTTATTCATAAGGGTGGCCGAATCTATGGAGATTTTGGGTCCCATCTTCCATCTGGGATGAGCCAACGCTTCTTCAACGGTAACATCTTTAAGATCCTCCAATTTGCATCCTCTGAAGGGTCCTCCCGAGCCCGTGAGGATTATTCTCACCACATCCTTTAGATCTTCCCCCTGTAAGCATTGGAAAATGGCATTATGCTCACTATCTATGGGGATGATTTGGGTTTCGCCCCTTGCAGCCAATTTGGTGACGATTTCTCCTCCAACCACCATCGATTCTTTATTTGCCAGAGCCAGAGTTTTCTTAAGTTTCAGTGCAGAAATGGTGGGATCGAGACCGATGGAGCCCACCAATGCGTTGACTACTAAATCACCCTCGGGCATGGCTGCCAACTCCTGAATCCCACCCTCCCCAACTAGAATCTCTATCTTACGCTCGATGCGTGCACGCAGATTTTCCGCTGCCCTTTCATTTGATATGGCAACGGCAATTGGGTTCAATTCCCTGATTTGCTCCTCTAGAAGTCCAATATTTTTATGAGCCGATAACCCAACAACATCAAAGGCATTTCTATTTCTTTTGATGACATCAATGGTCTGGCGCCCTATCGATCCCGTTGATCCCAATATAACTATCCTTTTCACCATCTCACCACCAAATTATTCAAAGGTTCTCGGATGAGCCCTTAAAAGTCTTTTACCGGCGTCGGAAACTGTGGCTTGACATCTACAGTAATTTCAATAGATAGTAAGCCACTGGTGCGGTGAACAGTAGGCTATCCAATCTGTCCAGGATTCCTCCATGTCCTGGAATGATCGAGCCGGTATCCTTGACCCCCGCCACCCTTTTGAGGCTCGATTCAAATAAGTCGCCAAGGACGGCGGCAATTCCAATGATCAGCCCCATCAAAATCCGCTTTGCTAAAGATAGGGGGATGAATGCCATGAGACCTAAGGCAGCGGAGCTTGCAAGCAGCCCCAGGATGGTCCCCTCCCAGGTTTTTTGGAGACTTATCTTCGGAGCCAGTTTCCTCCTCCCCATCAATCTTCCCCCTCCATAGGCAATCGTATCATAGACCCAAGTGGCTACGAAAACAAGCAACACGGAGAGGGATCCCAGGTTTATGGGGGGTTCTATAAGACTAAATCTTTCAAGTCCTGTGCCAAGATCATAAATGAGAATCAAATGACCGAGTAAAAATCCGACATATAAACTCCCGAAGATTGTGAGGCTCACATCGTAAATGGTGGGTTTTTTCGCTTTTAGTAACCCTCTTATCAATACCAAAATTATTAAGAAAGCCAGAGCTACTCCCATACCAGCCTGGCCTTTTATTAATGCGGCGGTGGGGAAGCAAGCTCCACCGAGCATGCCCACGGCGGTATCTGGCTTTAAGTTTTCGAATGGCAAGGAGTAGAATTCACGTAAACCCAATAATACAAGAGCTAATACCAGAACGAAGAAGGGTATTCTACCCAGAAATAAAAAGCCGAGGAGAATCACCCCATAAATAACTGCACTCAAAACCCTCTGCTTCAACATAGCCTCTCCCTTTCAGGGAAGAACTAGTCTATTCTTGATGTTGAGCTCTTAAGATCTGGAAGCTGTGAGCTGAGCTACCGAGCTTTTGAGCTCCAGAGCTTTTATCAGTCGGTTTCAAGTCCACCGAAGCGCCTTTTTCGCTTCTGGAATTCATAAATCGCTTGCAAAAAATCTTTTCTTGTAAAATCGGGCCAGAGAATTGGGGTTACCCACAACTCGGTGTAAGCTATCTGCCACAGGAGAAAATTGCTCACCCGAAGTTCACCGCTTGTTCTTATCAACAGCTCAGGGTCAGGGATATCGGCGGTGTATAGATGATCACTTATGGTCTCTTCCATAATGGAGTCCGGATCCATATTCCCATCTTTAACGGCCTTGGCTATCTGCCGTACCGCATCCATGATCTCCGTCCTTCCTCCATAATTCAGAGCTACATTCAAGATAAGACCCTTGTTATTTTTCGTTAGCTCTATTGCCTCTTTGAAACATCTTTGAGTGGATTCCCGAAATTCATGAAGATGTCCAATGACGCTGATCTTCACATTGTTTTTGTGAAGTTCATTCATTTCCTTTTGCAATGTTTCCTCGAAGAGACCGATAAGACCATCAATTTCTTCCCTAGGACGCTGCCAATTCTCTTTTGAAAAGGTATATAATGTTAGACACTTTATTCCTATTTCTGGAGCGGTGCGTACCACCTCTCGGATGGCATTTGCACCAGCTCTATGACCAGCCAAGCGCGGCAAACCTCTCTTGGCTGCCCATCGGCCATTGCCATCCATGATTATGGCCACATGGGTGGGAGCCCTTTGGGGATCGATTCGTTTTAAAAAAAAGTCCTCGCGAGACCTCCGATAGGACCGACGAAGACTTCTATATAAATTTCTCAATTTATCAAGCACTTAATTTTCCCTCTTAAATCAATTTCTACTAGCAATCAACGGTGACCGTGAACTAATTTACAATCCCATTATCTCTTCTTCTTTGTGTTTCAGCATTTCATCGATTTCAGAGACGTATTTATCGGTGATCTTTTGGAGCTTCTCTTTGGCCCTTTCAAACTCATCCTCCGAAATTTCCCCGTCTTTCTTTAGATCTTCCAAAGCTTCCTTGGCCTCTCTTCTAACATTTCGGATGGCGATGCGTCCATCTTCCGCCATTTTTCTTACCACGCGGACTAACTCCTTACGCCTCTCTTCGGTCAGAGGAGGAAATGGTAGGCGAATTACATTTCCATCGCTTGAAGGGGTGAGACCCAAATCCGACTTGAGGATGGCTTTTTCGATATTTCCTATGGAACTTTTGTCCCAAGGTTGAATGACTATCAGTTGGGGCTCGGGCACCATGACCGTCGCCAGCTGATTTAGAGGGGTTTTTGTTCCATAGTAATCCACCATGACTCTATCTAGAAGTGAGGCTGAAGCTCTCCCAGTTCGGACACCAATGAACTCACTACCCGTGGCGGCTATGGCTTTTTTCATTCTCCTCTCAGCTTCTGCGAGGGTTTCAGGGATCGCTTTACCAATCATCGTCATACCTTCCGTGGGATTTTTTCCTGAACAATGGTCCCCATTTTTTCTCCCTCCAAAATCCTCTTGATATTTCCCGGCTGTGCCAAATTGAAGATGATAATGGGGAGATTATTGTCCATGCATAGGGAAATGGCTGTGGCATCCATGACTCTTAAACCCTTATTGAGGACATCGATGTAACTGAGTTCGGGGAACTTTTTTGCTTTGGGGTTAATCTTGGGATCTGAATCGTAAATTCCATCAACCTTGGTGGCTTTGAGTATGGCTTCTGCTCCAATTTCTACCGCTCTAAGAGCAGCGGCGGTATCCGTGCTGAAATAGGGATTTCCCGTGCCCGCTGCGAAAATAACCACTCTGCCTTTCTCAAGATGACGGATGGCTCGACGTCTAATATAGGGTTCGGCCACCTGATGCATGCTTATGGCCGTCTGGACTCGGGTGACAACCCCTTCTTTCTCTAAGGCATCCTGGAGAGCCAGGGAATTCATGACGGTAGCAAGCATACCAATGTAATCGGCCGTTGCCCTGTCCATACCTGCTGCACTAGCGGCTATTCCACGGAAAATATTTCCCCCACCTACAACTATGGCGATTTCCACGCCTTCATCGCTAAGTTCTCTCACCTGTTTGGCGATGGAAGCCATGACCTCAGGATCGATTCCATATTGTAGTGAGTTGGTCAGAGCCTCCCCGCTTAGTTTAAGCAAAATGCGTTTGTATTTAAACCTTTTCCCCACGCTAGCCTCCCGTTTTGCTTTTTACCTTAATTTTAAGAGATAGTTTCACCCAATGCAAAACGGACGAAACGTCTAATCACGATATTTTCCCCGATTTTTGTGACCAAATCTGCTAAGAGGTCTTCGATGGTGATATCGGGATTTTTAATGAAGGGTTGTTCGAGGAGGCAGGTGCTTTCGAAAAATTTCTCCAACCTTCCCTGCACAATTCGGTCTACGACTTTATCTGGCTTACCTTTTACTTGAGTGTGATATATCTCCCTCTCCTTTTCAATCAATTTTGAAGGAACCTGATCGCGGGAGATGTAGGTTGGATTGGTTGCGGCAATGTGCATGGCGATATCGTGAGCAAATTTTCTAAATTTTTCATTTTTCGCTACAAAATCGGTTTCGCAATTAATCTCGACTAGAACTCCAATTTTGCCCGCGTGTATGTAGGCATCTATCAATCCTTCCTTGGCAATTCTTTCCGCTCTTTTTTTGAGATCGGCGAGACCCTTTTTTCGAAGAATCTGGGTTGCCGTTTCAATATCTCCTTTTGCCTCCATCAATGCCTTTTTGCAATCCATCATGCCTGCTCCAGTGAGTTCCCTTAACTGTTTTATCTTAAGAGTAGAAACGGGCATATATCAAACCTCCCCGAAGTGAGATATTATGCGCTTTCAACCGTTTGTTGTGCTTCGGCCTCTTTCTCCTCCGGTATTACTTGGCTGGCTTTCCCCTCCAGTACTGCATCGGCCATGATCTTCGTAATTAAATTTATGGCTCGGATTGCATCATCATTTCCTGGGATGACGAAATCAATCTCATCTGGATCGCAATTGGTATCCACAATGGCCACAATGGGAATCTCCAATCTTCTCGCCTCTTTAACGGGGGCTCTCTCCTTCCTTGAATCTATTATGTATACTGCTCCAGGTAGTTTACTCATTCCTCTAATTCCTTCGAGATTCCGCAACAACTTCGCGTATTCTTTTTCGAGTTTTAAAACTTCCTTTTTGGGTAGAAGATCCAAGAGACCCTGAGACTTCATTTCCTCGAGTTCCTCCAATCTTTCCAGCCGCTTTCGTATGGTCTCAAAATTGGTGAGCGTTCCACCCAACCATCTATAGTTAACGTAGGGCATACCACACCTTATGGCCTCCTCTTTTACTCCTTCCTGGGCCTGTTTTTTGGTTCCCACAAAGAGGACAAGCTCTCCCTGGCTGACGATGTCTCTAACAAAGTCATAGGCGATTTCAATGAGCTCGAGGGTTTGTTGCAGATCCAAAATGTAAATATCATTTCGCTCGGTAAAAATATAGGGCTTCATCTTGGGATTCCATCTGCGGGTCTGATGACCAAAATGCACCCCTGCTTCCAATAACTGCTTCATTGAAACAACAGCCATATTGCACCTCCTTTCGCTTTGCCCACCATCGCGCCCGTACAAGCTGGCAGGCATGGTTTTCCCTCTGTCCACTTCATTCCCTCCTTCCACCCACTGCAGGGCACCCGAAGGAAAGTCCATGTGCGTGTGTGCTTGGAACAGTGTAGCATAATACCGCAATGCAAACAACTTTTTAAATGTTTCCCTATTCCCCTAAGAGCAGCGATTTTATATTCTTAAGCCTGGCTCTCAGGCGAAGAATGGCCTTCGTGTGAAGCTGTGAAACTCGAGATTCTGTTACCCCCAAGATTTCCCCGATCTCCTTAAGGGTCAAACCTCGATAATAGTACAGGGCGATTACAATTTTCTCTCTTTGGGGTAATCTATCAATGGCTTTGGCTAAAATGCCTCTTAGCTCAGACAATTCAAAGATCATTGAAGGATCCTTCACCCTGGTATCTTCCAGGGTATCGATCAGGCTCACTCTATCATTCTTATCCGAGCTGATCGTCCACAACTCTTCTAAAGCCACAGGCGTCGTGTAACTGAGTTGGTTCAAGAGCCCATGCAATTCTTCGATGGACATCTTAAGAGCTTCTGCAACTTCCTCGTCGGTGGGTACCCGTTTGAGTTTATTCTCCAATTCCGCGTAGACCCTCTCCAATTCCTTGGCTTTGTGTCTGACCGATCGAGGGACCCAGTCCAGCGATCTGAGTTCATCGATGATGGCTCCCTTGATTCGTGAGATGGCATAGGTTTCAAATTTAATATCCCTGCTGGGATCGAATTTATCTATGGCATCGATGAGACCAAAGATTCCATAACTTATGAGATCGGCGGTATCCACATTTTGGGGTAAACTAGCGGCAATTCTACCGGCTATATATTTTACAAGAGGCGAATAATGGAGGATGAGTTTTTCTCTAGTGGACTTTGATTTCGTGGCCTTATATTCTTTCCAAAGTTTTTCTATCTCAGATTTCCTATCGGACTTCTTCACCAGAGGTCTCCCTCTGCAGTCGAACCCCAACCTCAATCCCGACTAATGGCTCTTGGGTGGGTTCTCATATATGTCTCCTTAAGGCTCCTCCTGCTGAGATGAGTATAAACTTGCGTGGATGATAAATCAACATGTCCCAGGAGCTCCTGGACCGTTCTTAAATCAGCTCCGGCTTCCAGGAGGTGTGTGGCAAAGGTGTGTCTAAGGACGTGGGGGCTTATGGACGAGCTCATACCCATCTGTCTTATATATTTATTGAGTATCCTTCGCACCGAAACTGCCGAAAGCCTGTTGCCTCCACTGTTCAAAAATAGGGCTTTTCCTGCCTCCCTGTCGGCGGACATGGCTTGCCCTACTGGTAGGCGAGCCTGCCGGTAGGCACGGTCCCTTTTTGTACTGCGACGGACGAGCTCCTTGTACCCTTTGGTGAGGTACTCTGCGATGGCATCAAGAGCTATCTTGTGGATGGGCACGATCCTCTCTTTGCCACCTTTACCCCAAACCTTAATCTCCTGGCGAGCGAAATTCACGGCATTGATATTCAACCCAACGAGCTCACTCACTCTGATGCCCGTTGCATAGAGAGTCTCCAAAATTGCTTTATCCCTTTGACCTAAGGTGGAATGATCAGGTGTGGAAAGAAGCTCTTTTACCACATCGATCCTCAACACCTTGGGGAGTTTCTTTTCCAATTTGGGGGAAGAAAGTAGAGCAGCTGGGTTTGTGTTTAAGAATCTCTCTCGTTGCAAATATTTAAAGAATGAGCGAATGGAAGCCAGTTTTCGAGCGATCGTTGTCCGGTTGTAGTTCAGTGTGTGAAGGTAGGCAAGGTAACGCCTTAAAATTATATGATCGACTGAATTCCACATTTTGCCCGCTCTTTGCAGGTAATTCAAGAATTGTTTTATATCCTTCGTGTAGGCCCTCAAGGTATGAGGAGACATATTTCGCTCCGCCGAAAGGTATTTCAGGAACTCTTGCAGTTTATCATCCTCTTTTTCCACGATTTTTTCCATCTTCTTCATCTGTCCTTCGACAATTCTTAAATTCTTGAGATTTTTTTGCCAAAATCCTGTCTCACAAACCCTTTCAATTCCAAAGTAGTAAGCAAACCCAAGACCTGCGATATATCCAGATTTACCTCTTTGACCAGTTCTTCAAGATGTTTTGGTTCCCAATCGAGTTTATCCAAGATCATTTTTTCTGCCGGGGACAAATTAGGAGAAGAGGTTTTTGAGTCACTGTTGAGTTTCACATCCAGATTAAGGGCCTCCATAACATCCTCCACCTTTTCTACTAAACATGCCCCCTGTTTTAACAATCCATGGCAACCTCGAGTTAAGGGATTTTTTATATTCCCGGGGACCACCATTACTTCCCGTCCCTGTTCCAAGGCAAAATCCGCGGTAATAAGAGCACCACTTTTCTCACCCGCTTCCACGATTATTACACCCAGGGAAAGTCCGCTGATAATCCGGTTTCTCGCGGGGAAGTTTTGAGCAAAAGGTGGTGTATCCAGGGGTTGTTCTGAGATAAGGCTTCCTTCATCGCTGATCTTCCGATATAATTCTCTATTTTCGGGCGGATAAACTATATCCAGTCCACAACCAAGGACTCCTATTGTCCCGCCCTCTCCCTTTAGGGCACCCAAATGGGCGTGGCTGTCTATTCCCCTGGCCAACCCACTGATAATGGTAATGCCCAGTTTGGAAAGCTCCTCGGCCAGTTCTTCAGCTATGGTTTTACCACAAGAGCTGGCACGTCTGGCTCCCACGATGGCAACGGCTTGAGAGTACCTCTTTATTAAATCTCCTTTGGTGAAGAGGATTGGGGGGCTATGAATTTCCCTAAGAAGCATTGGATAATGGGAATCGGAGGGAGTTAAAAGTTCAATACCCTCCGATTCAAGCCTCTGAAATTCGGTATCAAGATTTATCTTGTTCCTCGCAGTCACAATCTTTTGAGCCACATCGGGTAATGTTCCGAGTTTTTCGATTAAATCCTTCGGGGTTGCCTCCCAAACATGCTGCGGGGAGCCGAAACATTCGATGGCTTGATTCAGTCTCCTATCAAGCTCTGGTATAAGCTTTAATCCCAGCCAAAACTTCTTGTCCGACAATTTTGTTACCTCGAGTGTTAAGTATCATTGAGCAATGTACTATGGAATTTCCTGCCAATTTTCATTACATCATGAAATTACGATCAAGGCTTCTATATTGAACGGCTTCCGCGATGTGTTCCAGTTCTATTTTCTCCCTTTCGGCAAGGTCAGCAATTGTTCGGGCAACCTTTAAAACGCGGTCGTAAGCTCTAGCGGAAAGCCCCAACTTATCGATGGCGTTTTCCAGGAGATGAAATGCAGAATCTGAAAGCTGGCAGAATTCCTTAAGATGTCGTGGCTTCATCTGAGAATTACACGAGATTTTGCATCGGGAGAATCTCTTCCTCTGGTGCTCTCTAGCTCGTTGCACTCGCTTCTTTATGGTTTTGGAACATTCTCCGGGACTCTCCAGCGTCAGTTCATGCTTAGTCAATTGGGGGACATCTACATGAATATCGATTCTATCCAAGAGCGGTCCAGATATCTTTCCCCTATACTGCTGGATTTTGGCTGGGGTACAGATGCATTCCTTTGATTTATCTCCAAGGTAACCGCAGGGACATGGATTCATCGCTGCAATGAGGATAAATCTTGCCGGATAGGTTAAAGAAGTCATAGCTCTGGAGATGGTCACATGACCATCCTCGATGGGCTGGCGGAGAACCTGCAGAGCATTCTTGTTAAACTCCGGGAATTCATCCAGGAATAATACTCCATGGTGGCTCAGGGATATTTCACCGGGTCGCGGATACTGCCCCCCGCCGACCAATCCCGCATTAGATATAGTGTGATGGGGAGCCCTGAAGGGTCTGGTGGAGATGAGTGGTATAGTGGATAGCATCCCGGCTACGCTATATAATTTGGTAACCTCAATGGCTTCATCAAGAGTCATATCTGGCAGAATGGTTGGGACTCTTCTTGCCAACATCGTCTTACCCGAGCCCGGGGGACCGATCATAAGCACGTTGTGACCTCCAGCTGCGGCTATCTCCAAGGCTCTTTTCGCATGTTCCTGCCCTTTTACCTCTGAAAAGTCTACGTCGTATTCTTGAGAATGTGAGAAAAGATCGCGGAGATCTTCGGTTACCGGGGGAATGCTTATCTTGTCATTGAAGAAATCCACGACTTCTTTGAGGCTGGATACCGGTATCACTTCTAAATTTTCCACTAGCGCGGCTTCGGAGACATTTCCCTTTGGAGCTATGATGCCCCTTTTCCCCTGGCGTTTGGCACAAAGGGCTATGGGTAGGACTCCACTTATTCGCCTCACTTCGCCAGTTAAAGAGAGCTCGCCAATGATGGTGTAATCATGGATTTTAAGTGGCGATACCTGCTTGGTGGCTAGGAGTATTCCCAAAGCTATGGGAAGATCGAAGGAGGGACCCTCCTTTCGTATATCGGCGGGAGCTAAATTGATGGTTATCCTCTTCAGTGGAAATTCGTACTCGGAGTTTGAGATTCCCGATCTGACTCGCTCTTTAGACTCTTGGATGGTGGCATCTGGAAGACCTACTATGTTAAAGGCGGGGAGACCAAGTGATATATCGACCTCTACTTCAATTTTAAAAGCATCCATTCCCAGAACTGAAGCACTTTCAATCCTTGCTAGCATATTGCCTCCCACTCTAGTGGAGCTTTGGCTCGAATTTTACCATCACTTTGGTAGAACCGCTTAATACATTAAGTGTCCCAGAAATTAAATTCTCCTTTGAATCCTTAAGTCCTTCCCTAGAGGGATTTTGATTTAATAAATTTAGGGCAAAAAGATGAGTTGCTGCCCAAAGATTTAATTCAGTTTGGGAATCAACTCTTTCAAAATCTCAAGAAAGGCAGAGACAATTTGGGGGTAAGTAACCAGTTCCATCATATTTCTCATGGTGATAGAAGATTATGGGAATGACTTCTTTGAGCAAGGGAATACTTCCAATTATTTGAGTAGCCAATCGAGGATGATTCTTCACTTCCTTGTATTCCTCCTCGGTCAAGCTCGAGGGTTTGTTCGAAATTTCCTCGCTGATGCCTATCTTTCCAATATCATGAAGCAGGGCAGCTGTCCTCAAAATCTCTATTTCCTTTTCGGAAAGTCCCAACTTGGAGGCAATAGCCAGAGCGTATCGGGTTACGCTCTCGGAGTGACCGCGGATGTAAAGATCTTTTGCTTCGATTGCTCTTACCAAAGCCTTAATGGTTTCAAGGAAAAGTTTGTGTAATTGATCGAATAATTGAGCATTATAAATGGAGATAGCAGCCTCGCCGGCCCCAATGACCTTATCCTTTACCTTTAGAGGAACCGATATTCCGGAGCAAATTCCCTCTCTCGGTTTCAAATCTTTAAACCGAGCATCCTTGGAGATATCGAGTAAAAGGAGAGGCTCGTCGTTCTTTGCCACCCAACCCGCTATTCCCTCTCCAAGTTTTAAGCAGGTGTCTTGGATGGCTTTTTCACTTAATCCTCGAGCAGCTTTGATGGTTAATTCACCACTTATTTTCGTCGAGAAGCATGACTGAACCCATATCTGCACAAGTAGTCTTAAGAGAACAGTTCAATATGGAGTCTAATACCTCCCCAAGTGATCAAAGCAAAGTACCCACCCATTATAAATTCACCTTTGTCGGGAAAAATGTTAGTTAGCCCAGTATCTTTAACCATCATAAAGAATTGTATATTTACTAACTAAGAAATACTCTGTAAAAAGTGGTTGATTTCCTCTTTCATCTTCAGGGTGCTACCGGCCTCTCGAGCCTCTGAGATTATGATGAGATCAATTCCCATTTCCCTTGCCACTTCGAGGAGAGGCAGGAGACGCAATTCCCCTTGACCATAGGGAATGTGTTCAATTTCTCCATGCTTACCGTAAGAAACATCCGTGAAGTGAACGTGTAAGGGGTGGAGAAATTCCTCTCCCAAGACGTCTCTAATGATCTTAAATATCAGCTTGAAGTTTTCTTTACTGGTCAGAGATCCACCCGTGGTGGCATGGATATGGGCTAAATCAACTGCGGGTACGGTATTTTTACTCATCTTCATTATTCCCAATAAATCTCCCAGTTGACCGAATTGTCCAAGTTTCCCGGTATTTTCTATGCCGATCTTCACCGTGTAACCTCTTTCTAAAAGCCGCAGGTTTAGCTGGGCTATGTTATCCTTCACAATTTGGGATACTCTGGCTTTATCCCTGCCCAGGAGGAATCCGGCGTGTACCACCACGATCGGTGCTTCCATTAGTATTGCGAGGTGAGCTGTGTGTTGGAGTATATTTAAGGCTTGTTCTCTCTTTTTAGGTTCCTCTCGACTTAGAACCGCAAAATAAGGAGCGTGAACGGAAAGGTATATTCCCACCTCTTTGGCAAGCTCTCCCAGTAGCTTGCATTGTTTTTCGTTGAGATAAAACCCCTTGACAAACTTGATCTCGCAAGCGCTATATCCTCTTTCCTTCAGAACGCCCATGGATTTTTCCAAATTTCTTCTGTCGGGTAAACCTGAGGGACCGAATCTTACACTAAATGTCGGTTTAAGCTCTTCAGTTATAGGAATGGCTTTTGTTTTCATCTTTCTAGCCATGATCGCTTGGTGGCGCTTATCAAAAGTTTCCAATACCTCCGTAATATCCTGTTTTAACTCTAAGGTTGGCTCAAATAAATCACCTAATCCCTTTAACCTGTCGAGGACGGTGAAGATGTTAAATCTTTTTGGATTCAAGCCCTCTTTCAATTCCTCCCATGCAATGGGGGTTGACACGGGTGCTCCCTCCAATGGTCTTAAGCTGTAGGGAGAGGCAAGCGTTTTTCCTTTAACATTTTGAGTATAATCTATGCGAATGCCCTTCCTTTTCTCCACATCCCACTCCATACAAACCTTTTCTGGATAGACACGATGAATGATGTAACTCACTCTCATGGCGAAATTTCTGGTATCCTCGTAGGTAAATTTCCTCCCGATGGGAACATAGATGTGGAGACCGGTGGCTCCCGAAGTTTTTATGAAGGATTTGAGTTCGAATTCGTCCAGAACTCGTTTGATAAGATGTGCTATCTCGATGGTATCATCGAAGGTTGCAGGCGGGAAAGGATCAAGATCGAAGATGGCAAAATCGGGGCAGTCTGGTTTATCGACGCGCGAGAACCAGGGATGAAACTCTATACAAGCCTGATTTACCAGCCATACAAGGCTCTTTAAATCATTGGCTAGGCAGAAATTTATGGTCTCACCGTCCTCCGAAAGATACAGCCAGGTCTCAAGCCAGGGAGGGGCGTGCTCGGGACAGTTCTTCATGAAGAAGGAAGGTCCATTGATTCCGTCGGGATAGGGCTGAAGCGTTAAGGGACGATCCTGTAGGTAGGGAAGCAAGTGCGGGGAGATATCCACGTAGTATTTCATCAAGTGAGCTTTAAGGATTCCCTCTTTTGCCCAGAAAATTTTATCGAGGTTGGAAACCTCTACTTTTTCCCCATCGATTTCGAGGAACTGTTTGATCATTTTCCTTTTATCCCCAATTCTTTAGCCCTATTTTATGCCGTCTAAAGCTCCTTTGCCATTCAGCTTTCTCTCCATCCGTCCATATTTGGTAAAATAAATATAATAATCCTATGAGGTTGATGTAAATCAAATGCAAGTTAAAGAATTTGTAGCTTGTTAGAAGGGGGTGAAATAGTGGTAAAAGGGGAGCTAGAAGCCTTTTTTGAGGAGGGAATGGATTTCTTAAAATTCCTTGAGAAATTGGGAAAGGTTTACCCAAATTTTTTCCGCACCACTAAGGAAAACGAATCTCTTGAGAAGATCAATGGTCAAATTGCAGATACTCTTTGTATCATTGCACGAGATTTATTGCGCTCTCCCTATACCGTTGAAAACCTTCCACAACGATCTCTCGTGCACATTTTTCTGGATCAAAAGGGAGCTCGCTGTAAAGAGCTTGAAGAGGCGGTCTACGTTTTGTCTCTTCCCTCACACGCTTCGAGTCTGATTAAAATCTTCGATTTAGCATGCAAAAAAGAAAAAATCTTCACAGAGCACATCGATGTCATTCAAATAAACAAAATCTCAAAACGCAAAGGCTCAGAGAGAGTTTAAACTTCCACAACTATGCGTGTATTGGTCTCCGTGACCCCATCGATACCATGTATTTTCGCGAGCACCAAATCGGCTAAAGCTTTATGATCCGGTGCTTCGACGAAAGCGATGAGGTCTCCCGGTTGACCCCAACAAGCGTGTACGGACTTTACCCCCTCAATTTTGGAAATCTCCTGGACTGCATCCCTTATTTTACCCGCCTGAACTTTGATGAAGATATATGCTGAAGCCATTTAATCCCCCCTCCCTTCAATATGTTTTAGATACGATCCCCCATACATACCAAAACCGCGTGGTCCCACACTCCTTAAGGTGAAAGTTACAAGGCGATTCTTCAGGCCGCAAAATCTTTCACAACATTTGATATTCGTTACACATGTTTCAAAATCATTTCTCGCCAGGAAAGAGTGTAGTCTGAAAAATCCACCACAAAAGGGGCAACTGAGGAAATTTAAAAGTCTTATTTTCATAATTTAACTTCCTGGATTCTTTTTTACTCCTTTGATTTTTGATGTCTCCAGTCATAGACCCACTTGTACTCTTCATCCCAAACCTTTTTATATATTTGGGCGACATTCCGTGCACATTCTCTTAAGTGTGGAATGAATTCACCGAATAAGCTCTCCGCTCCCTCATGAGTTGGATAAGCACTGTATTCTTCGACCAATCCGGCCATGGCACCCGGGTGGTCTATTAAGGGGCAAGGTCTGAGATCGTTATGTCCAAAGGGCTGGCTTCTTCTAATTGCTTTGAAGAAATCGGAATTGAGGGCTTGCATTAAGCTTTTATCCTTGATATTGTCGACGGCAAAATGGCAAAAGATACACGGTTCCACATCACCCTTGTTATTTATGTGGACATAGAGCTTCCCTCCGGCAAGACAACCCTCCACCAAGGGTCCATCGCCCCAGAAGTCCACGAGCAGAATGGGCGGCGCCTGCATTTTGTCTCCTCCCAACTCGATGAGACATCTTGCAAGCCCTACTTATTGGATACATATTTTTGATTAAATCGTCAACACCCTTAAGCAGCTGGTATAAAATTCCAGAAAATTGTGGATTAAAAGGCACTTTCCATATGGAGAATTTCTGGTTTACCTCTTTGATTCAAGAGAATTGAGAGGACATCAAATCTCAGATTGGGGACGTTATTTGCTTTTGGGTGAGTTAATAAATAAAACTGGGCTATCATCCTCAAACGATTTTGCTTATGGGTGGTCACTGCTTCGAAGGGTTCTCCAAATTCCTTATTTTGCCTCGTCTTCACCTCGCAGAAGACGAGTATATCATCCTTTAGTGCGATGATGTCTATCTCGCCCAACTTGCATCGAAAATTCCTTTCTATGATTCGATAACCCTTCTTTCGGAGGTGAGAACAGGCTAGATCCTCACCACTTGGACCTATCGACATGATGAAACCACCAATATTTGACAGTTAACCATCAAAAGGTTCTGCCGGTTTCATTATTTAGAATAAAGACACGTTGCTGTAGTCCAAGCAGGTCCCTTAAATCAATGAGAGTGTTCAGGCATTTTTTGGGTGTATCGCATCCATATCTCTTAACCACCTCGATGCCTTTATCACCAAGAGAGCAGATGATAGGAGCTCTCTTTTGAAAGCAAGCTTGTATTTCGGACCAGTGAGATTCGTGGAAGAAATATGCTTTTATGTATCCGATAATCAAATCATAAAATATCGGAGTTCCGGGTTGGGGCTCTCGAAATGAATCGTTTGTAAGCATCTCCAATAGATCCTTCCTCTCCCTTTCCTCGACGATTTCTATGGGAAAATCTCTTTCTTGAAGACGGGAGACAACGGTGAGGTGATGAATTGTACTGGTCAATAGACCTGCGATGATTACTGCCAATAAATCCGAAGATTGACGGGGGAAAGTTGTGGGAAACTTTTCCACCAGCATTAATGAATACATGAGGTCTTCTGCGGCAGTGATCTCTGCTTCTTTGATGTCCTTCAATTTATCAATATTCAGGAATATGCAGATGTTCGCATCATCGACGATGTGAGCTCCCAGGGTATCCCTCACATGTGGATTTGGATGCTCGCTCATCGGTTGAAAGGTCAAAATGCGCTTGCTTTTCTTTTTGACCTCCTTACAAAGCGCATTAAATCGTGGTGAGAATAGATAACCAAGTGCCTTCATTTCATCCAACCTTCTTTGTTTTCAATTGATTGCCTCTTTTTGTAAGCATTGTACTGATCCACGAATTTCATCGCTTTTTCTTTTACCGGCGTAAAGCAATGGCGGTGGATTGGACACGGACCAAACCTCTCTAAAGCTTGAAGATGTTCCTTTGTCCCATAGCCCTTATTATGATCGAAGCCATAAAGAGGAAACTTTTTGTGATATTCTCTCATTAGGTGATCTCTGGTCACTTTGGCTACGATTGAGGCAGCGGCGATGGATATGCTTACCTTGTCTCCCGATATTAGCGAAAGATGAGGCTCTTTTAAATTTATAAGGGAAAAGGCGTCGGAGAGAATATAATGGGGTCGGACGGAAAGTCCAAGAGCAGCATGGGAAAGAAGGAAAAGATTGGCTTTCTGGAGTCCCATGGTGTCAATTTGCTCAGGATCTAGGGTTGCCACGTTCCAATTTACCGCCGACCTTGTAATGATTTGATGGAGTTTCTCCCTTTGTTGGAGAGAGAGCTGCTTGCATTCCCTTAATCCTGGAAGGTAGATTCCCTGAGGTAGAATAACAGCTGCTGCTACCAAGGGACCTGCCAGGGCTCCGCGACCAGCTTCATCGACTCCCGCAATGAGTGAAAATCCTTTCCTCCATAACCTATGTTCATAGGTGCAAAGCTTTAGAAAATCCGCTCTTTCTTGCTCCTTCCTTGAAAGCTCCTGGCGACTTGTTGAGGCAAGTTTCAATGCCCCAGCTCTCTTATCCCTTTCCAATGAGGGAAGTAGTTCTCTTTTGGCTTCGTCTGAGGCGCTACGGAAAAGCTCTCTTATTTCCCTCAAGGTCAGATGGGATAAGTCCATGTGTTTGGCATCATTCCCATAAATTTTTACATCTATGGAAAGACTAACTTTGTCAAGTCCAAACCCCTTAAAGGAGTTTGATTGGTGAAACCTTTAGTTTTTAAACCATACATCTATG
>JASEGB010000018.1 GCA_030018275.1 Actinomycetota bacterium
AAGAAGCTCACTTGGCATATGTTAAACTGAAGAGAATGTAATCCAGTCTACCAAGGTGGTGGGTTCCGAAAGGCGAATCACCAATCGTTAGAACGCTACCACAGGCTCGGAATGCTTGATTTTTCCAACTATTTGGGTTATTATGAGCTTGAATTTTTTTAGGAGAGGGAAATGAATATTTCCAAGATACCTCGAACGGAGATTGTTGATCGCATTAGAAGCGATCTTGAATGCTTTGTGGGTACTAAAATGAAGCTCCGTGCCAATATCGGTCGATGTAAGATTGTAGAGAGGGAAGGTGTACTTGAGGAAACCCATCCCAATCTTTTTGTGGTGAGGGTGGAGGAGAAAAGGAACAGGTCAAGGCGGGTCTCATATAGTTATGCTGATGTGTTGACCAAAACCGTAGAACTCACTCATCCTCAAAGTGGAGAAAAGATTCTTCCATGGCTTCATTAATTTTTAAATAATCCAAGATATTCTTAAAGAGCACAGTTATCTGTGCTCTTTCATTTATGCGGACAAATCAAGGGGATCGACCTTGCCGTCCAGTTCTTTGATTCCCCACGTACTGGTAGGAACGTCGCGAAGCGACGTAAAGGAGGGTAATGGTGAAATCCCTCAAGCTTAAAGCGTACGCCAAGATAAACTTATATTTGGATATTTTAGGAAGACGTGCCGATGGGTATCATGATATACAATCCATCATGCAAACTCTCGAACTCTCGGATACTCTTTTGATTTTCGAGCACTCAAGGACCGAGGTTATATGCGACTCCTCTTTCCTTTCACCGGATAGGAATCTAATATGGCAGGCTGCGAAGCTCCTCCAAGAACGTTACAAAATAAAGCGGGGTGCTCTAATTAAACTCATTAAAAATATCCCAGTGGCTGCTGGTCTTGGGGGTGGAAGCGCCGATGCCGCAGCCATTTTAATTGGTTTAAATCTTTTGTGGGATCTCAATCTCTCCCTCGATCGGCTTCAAAAATTGGGAGAGGATTTGGGGTCAGATGTCCCCTTTTGTGTGAGAGGAGGAACGGTCCTCGTTGAGGGTAAAGGCGAAAGGCTTACTCCCCTTCCAGATCTTCCCAGAGCCTCCGTGGTTATCGCCAGACCCTCCTTTGAATTACCCACTCCTCGGGTGTATTCGGAGTTTGACCAAGGCGATACCGCTCCTCTTTCGAGACTTTTCTTAATCCTTAAAGCGATACACGACAAGGACATGAAGGAAATCTGCTCAAATTTAGCCAATATTTTGGAGAGACCCGTGTTTCGTCACCACCCTGAGGTACGGAGACTTAAGGAGACTGCCATCTCAGCGGGGGCATTGGGTGCCTTGATGACTGGTAGCGGACCCAGTGTATTTGCGATAGTCGATTCGGAGACGATGACTAAGAAGGTCGCCGGTGAGCTGGGCAAGATTTGCCCCAGGGTCATTACCACTGCCTTTTATACGCAAGGAGTGGACATCCTCGAGCAAGGCAAGAACCGAGAGAGGCTAAAACATTTTTGAGCAAATAGTGGGAAAGATTCAAAGCTAGGGGGCGTTTGGAATGAAGGTAGACGCCCTTATATTAGCCGGAGGAAGCTTGAAGGGCATATCGGGCGAGGATAAGGTATCCAAAGCGCTCATAGAGATAGGGGGAAAACCCATGATCGAGTACGTAATAGATGTACTTAAGGATTGTCCGCAAATTGGAAGAATGGTCGTGGTCATCCCCTCCAATGCCCCTTTGGGAAATTGGGCTCAAAGGGTTGATCGGGTTTTGTTCAAGGATGGTTCCTTGACCGAAAATATTGAAGCTGGAATGGAATATTTGGGCAAGGATCAACTGATACTCGTGCTCTCCTCGGATATTCCTTTAATCACCCCGGAGGCTATAGGTGATTTTCTGAACCGATGCTTAGGGAGAGAAAGCCGCGTCTATTATCCCATCATCTCCCGAGAAGAAGTCGAAAAGCGCTTTCCCGGTACCAAAAGGACCTACGCCGCTCTCAAGGAAGGTACATTCACCGGAGGGAATATAGCTTTGATTGATCCTCAGGTCATAAGGGATAATAGAGAGCTTCTGGAAAGATTGTATAATCTTCGAAAAAGTCCCTTTCAATTGGTTCGGGTATTGGGATTCAGATTTATCTTAAAATTTTTATTCCGGAGATTAACTATAGGGGAATTAGAGGAGAAGGCATCTCACCTCATCCGGACCAGGGGATGTGCGATCATCACACCCTTTCCAGAAATAGGTGTGGATGTCGATAAGGATAGCGATTTAGAACTCGTGAGGAGAATATTGTCTAGAAAGGAGGAGTAATGAAAGTTGTAATAATCACCGAAGATGCTCCCCTACCGGTGGGTCCTTACTCCCAAGCCATAAAAGCCAATGGCTTTATTTTTGTCTCAGGGCAGATACCGCTGCGCCACTTGACCGGGGAGATCGTTGAGGGAAGTATCGAGGAACAAACGAGGCAAGTTTTGAGGAATTTGGAAGCAATCCTGGTGGCTGGGGATAGTTCTTTGGCGAAGGTGGTCAAAATTTCCGTTTTTCTGAAGGATATCAACGATTTTGCCACCGTCAACTCCGTATTTCAGGAATTTTTCAAGCAGGAAGCACCGGCTCGGGAGACCATGGAGGTATCCAATCTTCCCAAGGGGGCAAAAGTTGAAATTTCAGCCATCGCGATAGTGGATTCCTAATCTAATGATGTCCTCTTCCATTCAATATTAAATATAAAGGTCAAGGCCAAAGGCGAGTTTGACACTTTATGGAGCCTAAACTATACTGTCTTCGCAAACTGTTGAAAGCATGAAACCCTTGATTAGGTATTTGTATCCAAGTATATTAAAATTATGTATCATGGGGCGTGGTGAAGCGGTAACACAGCGGACTTTGGATCCGCCATTCGCAGGTTCGAATCCTGCCGCCCCAGCTATAAAACCAGTGAAGAGTCAAAAGTCAAGAGCCATAGATGAAAAATTATTGACTTATGATCAGTGAACTTAGTGAGCGGTTGACTTTTGACTGTTTTTGTAATAGGGGGTGACAGCGAGCCGGAAGGCGAGCGTCCTCAGGGGGACGGAGTCCCCCTAGGAATGTCGCGAAGCGACGAGAAGGTTCGAATCCTGCCGCCCCAGCTTTTTGATTGAGAGCTTTTTTAGTTTTGGAGGCATTAAGGTGAAGCTGGTTGTGGTCATATTAGCTGCTGGTGAAGGAACTCGAATGAAATCCTCCCTCCCAAAGGTTCTTCACCAAATTTGTGGCAAGCCCATGGTAAAGTATGTGGTGGAAACGGCCAAGGAACTCAATCCTCGGGGAATGGTAGCGGTAATCGGATACGGAGCGCATCAGGTGACTTCGCATGTAAAAGATGATGCTGAGATCGTAATTCAAGAGCAGCAGTTGGGAACGGGTCACGCCGTTAGAGTTGCCGAATCGGTCATCGGTGATTTTGATGGCACGCTGCTTGTCCTTTGTGGCGATACCCCTCTCCTCAAATCCGAGACTTTACGCAAGCTAATCGATATTCACAGGGAAAGTAAAGCAGCGGCTACTATACTTACCACGGTGCTAAAGGATCCAGCGGGTTATGGAAGGATAATCCGCGATAAAAAGGGATTGGTTGCCGGGATCGTGGAGGAGAAGGATGCCACCTTTAAGCAGCAAAAAATCTGTGAGATTAACTCCGGAACATACTGCTTTGATGCAAAGAAATTATTTGTCACTCTTCCTGAACTCACTCGCGAAAATGAGCAGCGGGAATTTTATTTAACCGATGTCATCGGGATATTAAAATCCAGGGGAGAAAAAATTGCCACTCATTCCGTAAGCGACGGGTGCGAGGTTCTCGGGGTAAATTCCAGAAGAGAACTAGCTAAAGCAGAGGGGATTATGCGCGAGAGGATCATAAACGGGTGGATGGAGGAAGGAGTTACCTTCATTGATCCCCTTTCCACCTTCGTTGGCCCAGACGTAACTTTGGGTCAGGATACGCTGATCTATCCCTTCACCCTCCTTGAGGGATCCACCTCCGTGGGTCGAAATTGCACCATTGGTCCCTGGGCACATCTCATCGATGCACAGGTTGGAGATGAGGTTGAGATCCGTAACGGGGTGATAAGGGAAAGCATAATCGAAGATGGAGTTCGACTGGGACCTTTCTGTTCGCTAAGACCGGGTACTCGAATAAAGAAAGGGGCGAAGATAGGAACCTTTGTCGAGGTAAAGGGCAGTGATATCGGGCGAAAAAGCAAGGTCCCCCATCTAAGTTACATCGGAGATGCAACGATAGGCGAGGATGTGAACATTGGAGCAGGCACGATAACCTGTAATTATGATGGAATTCGAAAGTATAAGACTATAATCGAAGATGGCGCATTCATTGGTAGTGATACCATGTTGATTGCTCCGGTAAAAATTGGGAAGAATGCCGCGACAGGAGCTGGTTCTGCGATAGCCCAAGATGTTCCAGACGATAGTCTGGCAGTGGAGCGCTCCAAACAGAAGGTGATCAGGGACTGGTCCAAAAAGCGAAAAAAGAAAAGGCAAAAGGCAAAAGGGAAGGACTTAAAAAGCGAGGAATAAATCATGTCCCATAATTTTAGGCTGATGGTATTTTCTGGAAGCGCCAATCTCGATCTTGGTCAGGAGATCGCCCAGTATATTGGGATAGAACTGGGCAAGATTAAACTCCATCGATTTAGCGACGGCGAGATCTACGTAAGATATCTAGAAAGTGTCCGAGGAGCTGATGTTTTTGTTATTCAATCTTTATGCGCTCCCATAAATGAGAATTTAATGGAATTATTGATCATGATAGATGCCCTGAAGAGAGCCTCCGCTGAGAGAATATCGGCGGTTATTCCCTACTACGGTTATGCAAGGCAAGATAAGAAAACATTGGCCAGAGAGCCGATAACCGCAAAATTGGTGGCAGATGTCCTCAGTGTGGCGGGCATAGATAGGATGATTTCCATGGACATCCATGCGGGGCAAACTCAGGGATTCTTTGATGTTCCGGTGGATCACCTGACCGCGGTCCCAATCTTGGCTGATTATTTCCAGGAAAAGAGGCTAGAAAATCTGGTTGTTGTTTCACCCGACGTGGGACGGGTGAAAACAGCCAAGAGATATTCGGATAGATTAAATGCGGATATCGCCATTTTGCATAAGACCCGACCGGCACATAATGTTTCCGAAACTACACACGTGATTGGGAAAGTTAAGGGGAAGGTGACCCTGTTAATAGATGATATCATAGACACCGCGGGAACCATGGTTGGAGGCGCACAGACGCTTAAAGACCATGGAGCCACCGAAATATATGCCTGTGCCACTCATCCTGTGCTTTCCGGGTCTGCAGTGGAGAAATTGGGATCCTCACTGATCAAGGAAGTCGTGGTCACCAACACCATACCGGTACCCCAGAAAAAACGGATTAAAAAATTCAAGGTGGTGTCCATAGCTCCCCTATTTGCCAAAACGATCGTAAATGTTCATGAGGATAAGTCGGTGAGTGAATTGTTGGGAGGAGATGATCAGGTATAATATAGTTAAGTGGTAATTTTAGAAGGGGTTGAATGCGGATGAAGATAATAGAGCTTAAAGCGAGACGCAGAGATACCGGCAAGGGTGCGTCGAGAAAGCTTAGAACAGTGGGCGAAATTCCCGCCGTTCTATATGGTGAGGGAATTGAATCTTATCCTTTGGCAGTCGATGTTCGGGATTTTATCCATCTCATCCGATCCGAGGGCTTAAATGTTATTGTGAAGTTAAAGGTCGAAGGGGATAGAGGAGACCCTTCCCGTCCGCCCCGACGAGTCGGGGTCGACAGGAAGGACTGTACTGCGATCATTAAAGAAATTCAGAGGGATCCCCTCAAGGATTTCTATCTCCATATAGATTTCCAGAAGATCGCCATGGATGAAAAGATTTCTACCATGGTACCCATAACCATTGTTGGAGAAGCCCCCGGGGTAAAAGAAGGGGGAGTGCTTCAGCATGGATTGTGGGAAGTGGAGGTGGAAGCTTTACCGAAGGATTTGCCTGACTGCATCGAGGTCGATGTGAGTGCCCTGGGGATCGGTGATGCGGTTAGGGTATCCGACCTACCCAAGCCCGAAGGCGTTGAGATACTTACTAGTCCAGATGAGGTTTTAGTGTCGATAGTTCCTCCAACGGCTATTGTAAAAGAGGTTGCTGAGGAAGAAGAGGTAGAGGAAGAGGTACCTGCTGAAGCCGAAATGGTAAAGGAAGAAGAGAAAAAAGAAGGGAAGAAGGAAGAATAACCGAACTACATCGCTCATCGTAATTTGGTAATCACTTAATTGCAAAAGGCACCCGTAAGGGTGCTTTAAATTTGGAGGGAAAGATGTCTCTCAGATCCGTGGGATTTCTCGTTGCGGGACTGGGTAATCCCGGCGAGCGATATCGTGATACCCGGCATAACTTGGGCCATTTGGTCATTGATAGATTGGCTCAGAATCTAGACATCACCATTAATGAATTTCCACCCACTAGTAGCTTCATACGAGCTGAATTTGGAAGGGCGAGGATAGACGAGGAGGAAGTTATCTTGGCTAAGCCTTTGACCTTTATGAATTTAAGTGGGAAGAGCATAAAGGCTCTTTTGGATTTTTTCAATCTCTCTCCCTCTCGATTAATAGTGGTGCACGACGATTTAGATTTGTCCTTGGGGGTGGTTAGAATCAAGGCGGGGGGAGGGACCGGTGGACACCGCGGTCTGGATTCCATAATAGTTCATTTGAAAACGGATGAGTTCACCAGGGTCCGCATTGGAATTGGTCGTCCACCGGGAAGGCAGGATCCGGCAAAATATGTTCTCAATCCCTTCACCGAGAGACAATGGGATATTATCGATCCCGCCATCGATCGAGCTGTGGCTGCAGTTTTGGCCATCATAAGATGGGGCGTGGAAAGAGCCATGAGCGAGTATAATAGAAGTTGAAAAAGGCAGTGAAAAGGGATAAGTCAAGAGTCAAAAGTCAAGAGAGAAACGGTCAACGGTGAACCATGTAGTGAACTGTGAACTTATAAGGTGAACCAAAATGAATTTAGAACCTTTGCTTTCGCTATGGGAAAAGAATAGAAGCTTTAAGCGCTTGAGGGACGCCATCCAAGCTCAAGAGGGCATCAACGTTTCTATACCAAGTCCACTGCGTCCCTATCTTGTAGCGATGCTTTTTAAATCCCTACAACGGCCTCTACTCGTGGTAACATCCAACGTTGAGAGGGCCCAGAGATTTGCCAAGGATGTGAGGAATTTTCTTCCCGCTTCAGCCGTACATCACTTTCTCGATTGGGAGATTCTTCCCTGGGAGAGGATTTCACCGAATAAAGAGATCATTGCAAAGAGGTTGGAAATCTTATATCTTTTGGAAAATAAATCGCTCGTCGTAATCACCACCGCCGTCCAAAGTCTCATGCAGAGGCTCCCACCTCGCAAGTCCATTCCCAAACCCATAGTCTTGGAAGTGGGTATAAAGCTAGATTTATATCACTTCATCGAAGATCTTCTCAAGAAAGGTTATAAGAGAACCTATATGGTCGAGGGCAGGGGGGAATTCAGCGTCAGGGGAGGAATAGTCGACGTCTTTCCGGGCAACCTGCGGCACCCATTGAGAATTGAGTTCTTTGGAGATGAGGTGGATTCCATGCGAGAGTTCGCGATTTCCACCCAGCGTTCGATCTCCACTCTCGATAGAACTCTCATTTTTCCGTGCAGAGAATTCGTTCTAACTCCCGAAAATGTGAAAAAAGCCTTGGATTTCATGGGAAATCAACCGGCACTGCCCAATTGGAAGGAGGATATCGACAGACTCCAGAACCTCACCTATTTCGAAGGTGTCGAGCGGTATATCCCCTTCCTTTACGATCAACTTAGCACTCTCTTCGATTTTCTCCCCCGGGGATGTTCAATAATTCTCGATGAGACCACGGAGATCGAGGAGGAATTGGAGAGGTTCCATCGACAGCAGTTGGATTACTTAGGGGAAGCCATATCCACGCTCAATATCCCGTCTCCTCCGGTTCCTTACTTCATTTCCCCCAAAGATTTATTCGCCTCTCTTGATGGACGATTGGATTTCATCTCCATTAAGGTAAAAGGTCCGAAAGAGACCATCCAGTTCAAATCCTTGCCTGTGGAACCCATCTTGGGGAGGTTCGATCGACTAGCGGAGCTGCTGAAAAAATTCCATAAGGATAAATATGCCGCCGTAATTGTACTCCGCGATAAAGGGCAAGCTCGACGAATGTTGGAAATTTTAGAGGAATTGGGGACGTGCCCCTCCCTTTCTCTTGAAAAAGCGTCGATTATCCCAGGAGAAATAGGCATAACTCTTGGAGATTTGGGTGAGGGGTTCATCATTCCCTCTTTGAGACTCTGCGTCTTAAGCGAAGGCGACATCTTTGCCAAGAGATATGAGCGAAGGATAGAAAGGCGAACCGTTGAGGCTATTCCCATTACTAGCTATATGGATCTTAAGCAGGGGGACTTGGTGGTTCACGCAAATCATGGAATTGCTCGATATGCCGGGCTGGTGAGGGAGAAAATTGGCGATGCGGTTTGGGACTGTCTGGTTCTCGAATATGCGGATGGAAAACTTAAGGTCCGCGTGGATCAAATGGATAAAATCTCCAAGTATATTGGTTCAGATGTTCAGCCTCCTCCCCTCTCCCGGCTGGGTGGAGGCGATTGGATAAAGGTGAAAAGAAGGGTCAAGAGATCCGTCAAGAAGTTGGCCTTTGACCTTTTGACCCTCTATGCCGAACGAGCCCAAGTCCAGGGATTTTCCTTCTCACCCGATAGTCCCTGGCAAAGGGAGCTTGAGGATTCCTTCCCCTATGATGAAACACCCGATCAATTAAAGGCGGTTGCTGAGGTCAAGGAAGATATGGAAACATCCAAGCCTATGGATAGGCTCATCTGCGGAGATGTGGGCTATGGGAAGACCGAAGTGGCCATCAGAGCTTCCTTTAAAGCCATAATGGATGGGAAACAGGTGATGGTCTTAGCTCCCACCACCATCCTCGTCCAACAACACTTCAACACCTTCCAGTCGAGATTTTCCTCCTTTCCCATAATCATGGAGTGTTTAAGCAGATTTAAATTGCCTAGGGAACAGAGGGACATTTTAAAGCGGTTTGCCGAAGGCAAGATCGATGTGCTCATAGGAACTCATCGATTGCTTCAACGGGATGTCGTTCCCAAGAATCTCGGTCTCGTGATCATCGATGACGAGCAGCGTTTTGGCGTGGCCCATAAGGAACATTTGAGGAATCTCAAAAAGACCGTGGATGTACTGACTTTAAGCGCCACGCCCATCCCTCGAACTTTACAGATGTCCCTCAGTGGGATCAGGGACTTGAGCATCATCAACACTCCACCCGAAGATCGATATCCAATCCTCACCTATGTGGGGGAATACGATGAGACAATGGTGAGGGAGGCCATCCGGAGGGAACTCGAAAGGTGCGGTCAGATTTACTACGTTTATAACAGGGTGGAAACCATCGACAAGGTAGCCCAAAGGGTTAAGGGACTCGCACCCATGGCTAAGGTGGCCGTTGCCCATGGACAAATGCCCCAGCGTGAGTTGGAGAAGGTGATGTTGGATTTCTTGGACAAAAAATATGACGTCCTTGTATGTACCACCATAATTGAAGCGGGAATAGATATTCCATCCGTAAATACCTTAATTGTTGAGGAAGCTCAAGAACTCGGTCTCACTCAACTTTATCAGTTGCGGGGAAGGGTTGGTAGATCAAATCATCGCGCCTACGCTTATTTTTTCTTCAATCGAGACATACCTTTGACCTCGACGGCTTGTGATAGATTGAAAACTATCGGGGAACTCACGGAATTGGGATCGGGTCTTAAAATTGCCCTTCGTGACCTGGAGATACGAGGTGCTGGAAATCTATTGGGTCCCGAACAGCATGGTTATTTGCAGGCCGTGGGCTTCGATCTCTATTGCCAACTTTTACGCCAAGCTATAGAGCAACTCAAGGGCAAACCCGTGAAGAAACTTCTTGAGGTGCGCATCAATCTTCCGGTAAAGGCATATATCCCGGAGGAGTACATAAGGGAAGAAATCCTAAGGATAGAAGCTTACCGGCGCATAGCCTCCATCCAGGCTTTAGACCAGGCCCGAGAGGTTAAGGAGGAACTCCAGGATAGATACGGTCCCCTGCCCAGGGTGGTTCAGAATTTGGTCGAGATTTGCAGGATAAAAGCTCTGGCTCAGGAGGCGAGAGTATCGAACATTTCTTGGAAAGAAAACCGGCTCATGTTGCACGAGCTTTATTTGACCAAGGGTAGAGCCGTCGCATTGCAGAGAAAATATCCGAATTTAATGTACAAACCACACCTCAAGACCCTTTTAATTCGCATCGATGCAAGTGAGATTTTATCTTTCCTGGTGCGATTATTTAGTGATATAATACACCCATCTATCCAGAAGTTGAGGTTGTAAAGGAGGAAAAGTGAAGAAAGGATTTGCTCTATTAATTTTATTAGTTCTTTTCGCCACGAGCTTTTGTGGCTGTGCTAAGAAGGTGGCAGCGACGGTGAACGACGAGAAGATATACTTAAGTGAGGTAGAAAAGGAACTTGAAGTTTTGAAGGCCAAGCACGCAGAGTTATTTAAGGGAGCCAAGGGTAAAGAATACGAGAAGACTTTCAAAAAGAATATTCTCGATTCCATGATAGAAAAAGAACTCGGCATCCAGGAAGCAAAAAAGCAGGGCATCAGGGTCTCCGAAAAAGAGGTCGAATCCCGATATAACCAAATGAAGAAGATGTTCCCTTCCACAAAGTCCTTTGAAGAGGCCCTCAAAAAAGCCGGGCTGACTCCGAGTAAGTTTAAAGTACGCTTAAGAGAGCAACTTCTCATGGATAAAATCTGGACCAAGGTCACAAAGGGCATTGAGGTAAGCGAGGAAGAAATGGCGGAGTACTATGAAAAGAATAAGAATAGATTCAAGGAACCCGAAAAAGTAAAAACGAGACACATTCTTTTGGGAAGCGAGAAAGAGGCAAAGGATATTTTGAAAAAACTGAAAGACGGTGAGGATTTTGGCGAGTTAGCCAAAAAATATTCGATGGATAAAGCAACTAAGGATCAAGGTGGAAGCTTGGACTGGATGGCCAGGGAGCAATTGGCTCCGGAGTTTGCTGATGCCGCCTTTCGACTTAATCCTGGGGAAATAAGTGATGTGGTCAAAACACAGTATGGTTTTCACATCATAAAATTAGAGGAGAAAAAAACCGAACACCAAAAATCCTTCGAAGAGGTAAAGGATCAAGCCAAGCAGGAGTTGCTCCGAGAGAGACAAACGAAAAAGTATCAAGCCTGGGTTAAAAAATTGAGAAAGAAGGCGAAAATTAAGATTTACATCTAGTGAGTTCAAGGTTCAAGGTTCTAGGTGTAAGGTTCATGCGCATTGGTAACACTTAATTTTTACGGTGAACGATGTAAAGCTCATAGCTCAGTAGCTCGGAAGCTCAGAACCAACTCAATTTTTCACGGTGAACGGTGAACTTATATTCCCGATCTGAAGTGGGTTTGTAGATATGAAGGATAATTACACTTTTGAAAAGCTAGTTGAGATAATGTCCAAGTTAAGGGGTCCTTCGGGCTGCCCTTGGGATAAAGAGCAAACCCACAGGTCTTTAAAACGCCATCTCATCGAAGAAGCCTACGAGACCATAGAAGCCATAGACCGGGAGGATTTTACCCATCTCAAAGAAGAACTTGGTGATCTACTGCTGCAGATAGTTTTCCATGCCCAAATTGCCACAGAAGAGGAGAAATTCACCATTGAGGATGTTTTGGAGGATATCATCTCGAAGCTCATAAGACGTCATCCTCATATCTTCGCTGATGTTAAAGTGACATCTTCGCGGGAAGTTATCGCTCATTGGGAAGAGATCAAGGAAAAAGAAAGTGAGAAAGAATCCCTCCTGGCGGATATCCCAAGGTCATTACCGGCGCTTCTTTATGCCCTCAAGCTTCAGGGAAAAGCTGCATTGGTTGGCTTCGATTGGACTAGGAAAGAAGATATCATAGATAAGTTGGAAGAGGAAGTTAGGGAACTAAAGGTGGCTCTGGCTGGGAAAGGTGGCTTGGAGGACGAAATGGGAGACCTTTTGTTCACCGTGGTCAATGTGGCACGCCATTTGGACATCGATCCAGAAAGTGCCTTGAGAAGGGTGGCCAATAAATTTTGTCGCCGCTTTGAATACATGGAGAAAGAGGTTCGGAGCAAGGATAAAAATTTGAAGGATTTCTCCCTTAAGGAGCAGGATAAGCTCTGGGAAGAGGCGAAGAAAAGGTTGGAAAAGTGAGCAAAAGGGGCGATTGAGGTGGTAGCAATAACTGGAGTTTTTGCCAGGGAGATCCTAGATTCGCGAGGAAACCCCACCGTTGAGGTGGAAGTTTTTTTAGAGGATGGTTCATGGGGGAGGTTCGCCGTTCCCTCTGGGGCCTCCACGGGGACCTTTGAGGCTTTAGAGCTTCGAGACGATGACAGCGATAGATATTTGGGGGAAGGAGTACTTAAGGCGGTACGCAACGTAAATGAGATAATCGCCCCGACCATAGTGGGAATGGATGCTCTGGCTCAGCGAGAAATAGATCTTAAACTCATACATTTGGATGGCACGGAGAACAAGAGTAAATTGGGGGCAAATGCGATTTTGGGCGTATCCATGGCTGTTGCAAAGGCAACAGCCAATGCTTTGGATATTCCCCTCTATGAATACATCGGAGGGCCAAATGCCCACATTTTGCCCATTCCCATGATGAATATCTTAAATGGAGGAAGGCATGCCGACAACAATGTTGATATTCAGGAATTCATGGTAATACCCGTGGGTGCTGATTGTTTTAGAGAGGCTCTTCGAGTGGGAGTGGAAATCTTTCATCATCTCAAAAGGGTCTTAAAGGGCAAAAACTTGAGCACATCGGTGGGGGATGAGGGAGGATTTGCACCAAACCTTCAGTCTAATGAGGAGGCAATCAAAGTCATCCTGGAGGCAATCGATGGGGCGGGTTATATTCCGGGCAAGGAAATCTACCTGGCTTTAGACTCCGCCGCCTCCGAATTCTACCGAGAGGGAGAATATATTCTCGCCGGAGAAGGTAAACGGTTCTCTCCAAGTGAAATGGTGGACTACTATCGAGATTTGGTAAAAAAGTATCCCATCATCTCCATCGAGGACGGGATGGCCGAAGAGGACTGGGATGGCTGGAAATTGCTGACGGATAAATTGGGCGATAGGATCCAAATAGTCGGCGATGACCTTTTTGTGACAAATGTAAAACGGTTGCAAAGAGGGATAAAAGGGGAGGTTGCCAACTCCATACTCATTAAGCTCAATCAGATCGGCACGTTAACGGAGACCATCGAGACCATAAATCTTGCTCAGAGGTCCAAATTTACGACGGTTATCTCTCACCGGTCTGGCGAAACTGAGGATACATCCATCGCCGATATTGCGGTGGCTACAAACGCCGGGCAAATAAAGACGGGCGCTCCCTCCCGCACCGATAGGGTTTGTAAATATAATCAGTTGCTTCGCATTGAGGAAAGGCTGGGAGATGCGGCGGAATATCCGGGCATGAATGCCTTCTATAATATCAGTTTGTAGTCGGGAGTCTGTTAGTGGGGAGTGAATGGTGTGTTTACTCCCGACTACCGACTACTAACTCCCGACTAAGGTGATACAATGCGTCGCACCAAGATTGTTTGCACCATAGGTCCAGCCAGCCAAAGTCCAAAAATCTTAAAGGAACTCATGCTAGCTGGAATGAATGTCGCCCGCCTTAATTTCTCCTATGGTTCCAAGGAGTACCATTCGAGAAATATCTCCAACCTACGCCGGATAGCAAAGGAACTCGGTATCCCCATTGCCATTTTGATCGACTTACAGGGACCGAAGATTCGAATCGGTGAAATTCACGCCGGGAAAGTTCATCTCAAAGCGGGCTCACAATTCATCCTCACCGCTCGACGAGTTCCAGGTGATCAGGAAAGGGTTTCCATCAATTTCCCTCAAATCCTTAAGGATATTTCACCTGGGAATACAATCTACATAGATGATGGACTCATCCAACTCGTGGTCAAGGAAAGGACAGAAAGCGATGTTAAATGTGAGGTGATCACCGGAGGTGAGCTTTCTCCCCGCAAGGGTGTTAATCTTCCCGATGTCACGGTGAGTGTACCCTCCATAACCCAGAAGGATAAGGAAGATCTATTTTTTGGTCTAGACCAAGGTGTGGATTGGGTGGCTCTTTCTTTTGTGAGGAAGGCGGAGGATGTCTTGGCCTTGAAGAAACTCATTGAGGAGAGGGATACTTCCATACCGGTTATGGCAAAGATAGAAAAGCATGAAGCGGTGAAAAACATCGATGAAATAATAGAGGTTTCGGATGGAATCATGGTGGCAAGGGGAGATTTGGGCGTGGAGATATCCACCGAGGAAGTCCCCATCGTTCAGAAGAGAATGATAAATGGAGTCATTAAAGCCGGGAAACCGGTGATCACCGCGACGCAGATGCTGGATTCGATGATGAGATCCCCCCGTCCCACGCGCGCTGAGGCAAGTGACGTAGCCAATGCCATTTTCGATGGGACAGATGCCGTTATGCTCTCGGGGGAGACGGCTGTGGGGAGCTATCCCATCGAGAGCGTGCGAATCATGACCAAATTGATTGAGAGGACGGAATCGGTCCTCGATTATGCGGGATTACTTGAGACCAAGAGTCGCTGGGTGCACGCCACCACCGCCGATGCGATCGCCTTCGCCGCCTGCCACCTGGCCAGTATCCTCACGGCCAAAGCAATTATCACCTCCACTCAATCTGGATACACCGCGCGACAGGTCTCCAAATATCGTCCGGAGGCACCAATCATCGCCGTAAGTCCCAACCCTGAGGTAGTTTACCGGCTTTTGCTTTCCTGGGGTGTGGTTCCATTGAAGGTGAGACCAAGCGAGAATATCGATGATATGTTGAGTTTGGCCGTGGATGCAGCGGTAAAAGCTAGATTGGTTAAGAGGGGAGATACGGTGATCATAACCGCCGGTGTTCTGGTGAACGTCCCTGGAACCACAAATTTGATAAAAGTCCATCGGGTGGAGTAAAAAATATGCGATACCGGAAAACGAGGGCAAGAAAAGGAACCAAACCATCACGGAAGGGTTCAAAGATCCGGAGATTAAAGCCCAGAACGAGGTTTAGCGTTATAAGATCCCACATCGTTCTGGTTACCATTATTGTTCTCATGTTTCTATGGGCTCTTTATCCCTTGAAAGAGAGGTTGGAGCAAAAGCGAGAGTCGGAGAAGTTACGGGAAAATATAGCCGAACTTAGGGCGAAGAATAAGGTGTTGAAGGAGGAAATCGCCCGCCTCAAAACCGATGACTATATAGAGCAACTCGCTCGAAAGGATTTAGGACTCATTAAGCCGGGCGAGAGCGCTTATTTGGTTGTTCCCCCAAAGGAGGATGAGGCTCGAACGGAATCCGTCAAACCAAATAAGAAGAAGAAAAATTCACCCAGTTTTTGGGAAAGAATAAAGATTTTTTGGAAAATTTTTCCTCCAAATCTTTTCCTCCTTGACATGTCCTCCTTTAACCAAGTACAATGGCGATAAACCGAGCTTAAAGCATCAACTGGTATAATAAATAGTGGGATAAAAGTATCCGAGAGGGTACTTTTTAAACTTTCATTTGGAGATGAAGGGAAATTTGTCTAAGGAGAAAGAAATTATAACCAGCCAACTTAGACGACCACCTCAAGGGCTGCTGGGGGTGGCAAAACATTGCTTCAAAGGACGTCCCTTAGTTATCCTCACCAATCCAATTTTGGAGGATAAAACGCCTTTTCCCACCGTTTTTTGGCTCACGTGTCCGGTTTTAGTTAAGGAGGTCGCAAAGCTTGAGAGCGGGGGGTGGATCGATCGCTTCCAAGCTTTGCTGGATAAGGACGAAGAACTATATCAAAAATTTGTTCAGGCCCATGAGAGTTATCTTCTCTTTCGCAAACAACTCCTTTCCCCGGCGAGCAGAATGTCCCTCTCATCGACAAAGGGAAAGGTCCTCTTAGAAACCGGCGTGGGTGGAGTACGCAATTTCAGGAAGATAAAGTGCCTCCATGCCCATTATGCGCACTTTTTGGCTACTGGAATCAATCCCATTGGGGAGTTGATTCACAAGAAGATTGGCGAGATAAGTTCCTGTCAGAATGAGTGTGAGTCGGAGTGAATTTTGCCTCCATCGATATTGGCACCAATTCCATCCGCCTTCTTATCGCCGAACTTGGTTCCCTCGGTCGTTTGAGACCCCTGCTTAGGAAGGCGGTAATCACGCGTCTGGGCGAGGGTGTTAATCAAAATGGCTTCATCAATCAAGCTGCAATGGATCGCACCCTTAAAGTACTTTTCGACTATAAGGAACTCTTGAAAAAATATAGTACCAGCCGGGTTAAGGTCGCAGCAACCAGTGCAGTGAGGGATGCCCGAAATGCAAGGGATTTTTTGATGCAAATTAGGAGAAAAATCGGTTTCGATGTGGATATCCTCACGGGCAGACATGAGGCGGAACTCACCTTTCTCGGCGCCACCCACATCCTTCGTCAACCGCCCATACGAGCGCCTGTCTGGGCGACTTTCGATCATCGACCGATCGTGATCATCGACATCGGAGGAGGAAGTACCGAACTTATCCTGGGAAGACTCGAAAAAACCCAAAAAATTTCCGAGATTTTTAGTTTGGATATCGGCTGCGTTAGATTGACTGAGATGTTTTTAAGGAGCGATCCACCATTGGATCGGGAGGTCAAAGCCCTTCAAAGATTTGTCATGGAAATCTCGCGAGAAGCCCTGGTGAAAATGAGGACCGAAAAAGAATTGGTGGCCGTGGGAGTGGCCGGCACCATCACCACCCTTTCGGCGATAGATCAGAATATGGAGGTTTACGACTCGGATAAAATCCATGGATCGAAGTTACCCGTCAATCGAGTGAAAGAAATATTGGGAAGGTTGAAGAGTCTTCCCTTGGAACGGCGAAAAGAAATCAAGGGTTTGGAACCAGCCCGAGCTGATGTCATCATCGCTGGAGCCCTCATCCTTCTGGGGATTCTCAAAGGCATTGGTCTAAGCGAGGTAATCGTCAGTGAATGTGATATCTTGGATGGTTTGATCCTCTCGTTGCAAGTCATGAGTCATGAGTCAAGAGTAAAATTTAAAAAATCTTTTAAATTGTATTATTAACGAGTTAGGTTTCTGAAGAGAAACGGCTTGAACAGAAGATTTGAAAGACTTCTCTATGCTGAGGA
>JASEGB010000019.1:0-14931 GCA_030018275.1 Actinomycetota bacterium
GGTCCACGTGACCTATTGTTCCCACGTTCATGTGGGGTTTTACCCTTTCGAATTTTTTCTTTGCCATTGCCTCCTCCTTCTTTCAGTCAGTAGTTATTAGTTCGTAGTTGGGAGCTAATATTTTCATTGTTCCCAAACTACCGACTCCCACTCCCGACTAACAGACTATTTAGCTAACTGCTAAGGACCATTCCCCTTGGGCCTTGCCAATGATCTCTCGAGCGATATCTTTGGGAACCTCTTCATAGCACTCAAATTGCATGGTGAAGGTAGCTCGCCCCTGGGTATGGGAGCGGAGATCGGTGGCATAACCAAACATCTCGCTCAAGGGTACGTGGGCCTTGATGACGCGAGCACCCGCTCTGAGTTCCATGCACTCGATTCGAGCGCGACGGGCATTGAGATCTCCAATCACATCCCCCATATATTCGTCGGGGACTATGATCTCTACCTTCACGATGGGTTCTAAAAGTACGGGGTGAGCTCTCTTCATTGCCTCTTTAAAAGCCATAGACCCAGCGATTTTAAAGGCCAATTCGGAGGAATCGACTTCATGATATGAACCATCGTACAAAATAGCCTTCACATCCACCACGGGGTATCCAGCCAGAACACCTGACTCCATCGCTTCTTGGATACCTTTGTCCACAGCTGGGACAAACTCCTTGGGAATGGCCCCTTTAGTGATCGAGTCAATGAACTCATAACCCGCTCCCCGCTCATTTGGCTCCAATTTGATGACCACGTGACCATACTGACCCCGTCCACCAGTCTGCCTGATGTACTTGCCTTCAATGCTGGTGATGGGCTTTCTTATGGTCTCTCGATAAGCAACCTGTGGTCTGCCAACATTGCAACCCACTTTGAATTCCCGAATTAATCTGTCCACAATGACCTCCAAATGGAGCTCCCCCATTCCGGAAATGATTGTCTGCCCCGTTTCTTCATCGACCTTAACACGGAAGGTTGGATCCTCCTCGGCGATTTTGGCCAAGGAAGATGCAAGTTTCTCTTGATCCGCTTTGGTCTTAGGTTCAATGGCTATAGAGATCACCGGCTCCGGAAAGATCATGGATTCGAGAACTATGGGATGATTTTGATCACAGAGGGTGTCTCCCGTAAATGTCCTCTTGAGTCCAACCACCGCTACGATATCGCCAGAACAAACCCTCGATTTCTCCTCACGGCGATTGGCGTGCATCTGGAGAATTCTTCCCACCCGCTCTTTTAAGCCAGTTGTGGAATTCAAAACGTGTGAACCAGCCTGCAAAATACCGGAGTAAACTCTAAGGAAGGTTAACTTTCCTACATAGGGATCAACTTGGACTTTGAAGGCCAGTGCAGCAAATGGCGCCTCGTCAAAAGCGGGTCGGATTTCTTCCCTCATGATACGAGGATTTATGCCCTTGACAGGGGGAATATCCAAAGGAGAGGGGAGGTAATTCACAATCGCGTCAAGAAGAGGCTGAACTCCCTTATTCTTTAAGGAAGCTCCGCACAGAATGGGAGTAATTTTCACTGAAAGGGTTCCATTTCTTAAAGCCTTATTTATATCTTCTGGAGTAATTTCTTCTCCCTCAAGGTACTTATGAAGGAGTTCGTCATCGTATTCAGCAGCCGTTTCTAAAAGGTATTGACGGTATTCCTCGGCCAAACTCTTAAGATCTGCTGGTATTTCCCTTTCCTCCCAAATCGTACCCAGATCATCCATCCAAACTATGGCCTTCATTTTAATTAAGTCTATTACTCCAGCGAAATTTTCCTCACATCCCATGGGTAGCTGAATGAGTACGGGGTTAGCACCAATTCTTTTCTTCATCATATCCACAACTTTGAAGAAATCAGCACCCGTTCTATCCATCTTATTTATATAGGTAATGCGAGGTATTCCATACCTGTCCGCCTGTCTCCATACGGTCTCGGATTGGGGCTCAACCCCCCCTACCGCACAGAATATGGCAATGGAACCGTCCAAGACACGCAATGATCTTTCAACCTCCATAGTGAAGTCCACGTGCCCTGGCGTATCAATAATGTTAATCCGATAATCCTTCCAGAAGCAGGTTGTAGCGGCAGAGGTAATGGTGATACCCCGCTCCTGCTCTTGAACCATCCAATCCATAACGGCGGTACCCTCATCGACCTCCCCGATTTTATAGACTCTGCCGGTGTAGTAGAGTATCCGCTCCGTGGTGGTGGTCTTCCCGGCATCGATGTGAGCCATGATTCCAATATTTCTTACCTTGTTTAATGGAAATCTTTCTGCCATTTTTTTACCCTCTCTAAGTTAGTAGTTTATGATTGGTAGCTAGGAGTAAATATTCAATTAAACTACAAACTCCCAACTCCCCACTACCAACTGGTGATTACCAGCGATAATGAGCAAAAGCCTTGTTGGCCTCCGCCATCTTGTGCAAGTCTTCCCTCTTCTTTATTGCCGAACCAGTCCCCTTAGCTGCCTCCATGAGTTCAGCCGCCAACCGTTCACACATTGGCTTGCCTTTCCGAAGTTGGGCAAAACCCACAATCCATCTCAATGCCAAAGTAGTTCCTCGTCTTACTGGAACCTCTACTGGAACTTGATAGGTGGCACCACCCACTCTGCGTGGCCTCACTTCCAAAAGGGGTCTAGCACTATCGACCGCTTTTTTTAGTATGGTCAATGGGCTACTACCACTCTTTTCTTTAATTATATCAAAAGCGTCATAGACAATGGACTCTGCAAGACTCTTCTTCCCTTTCCTCAGAACCTGGTTTATGAGCCTGGTTACCAATTCATCGTTATGAACATGATCTGGTTGTACTTCCTTCTTCGGAACCGGTCCTCTTCTTGGCATCTCTTCCCCCTGTTCCTTCTCGTTAATATTCCCTATCCTACCTTGCGTTCTGAGCTTCTCAGCTCCCGAGCTTCTCAGCTTTTAGCTCTGTAGCTCGGAAGCTCAGGACATCGATCCAACACATCTGGCGACTGATTATTTGGGTGCTTTAGCTCCATATTTGGATCGAGCTTTTCTCCTGTCCTCGACTCCCGCGGTATCAAGAGCTCCCCTTACTATCTTATAGCGTATTCCCGGTAAATCTTTTACCCTTCCCCCGCGAATGAGAACAATGGAATGCTCCTGCAAATTATGTCCTATACCAGGCACATAAGAAGTTACCTCCACACCTGAAGTCAATCTCACTCTGGCTACTTTCCTTAAGGCCGAGTTTGGCTTCTTTGGAGTGGTAGTATAAACCCTGGTACAGACCCCCCTCCTTTGAGGGGAACCCATCAAAGCAGGTGTAGTGGTTTTTTTCTTTGTCCTCCCTCTTCCTTTTCTAATGAGCTGATTAATGGTTGGCATGACTCTTTCACTCTTGACCTCGTGACCTTTTTCTTACTTTCACATAAGTAGCGAGTAACAAAGCGTTACTCGCTACTCATCACATGAGTACCTGCGTGTCTTCAAAGCCACAGCAGGTTAATATATCATTGTTCCTCGGGATTGTCAACGGGTTCTTCCACTTCTTGCTCGGACGATTCAGCCAAATCGCTTACACCAAAGACTTCTTCCTGCAACTCTTCAGGGAAACAAATGCTTATGCCGCGGTATCGATTCATGCCAGTAGCAGCCGGGATGAGCTTGCCGATGATCACATTTTCCTTGAGACCAAGGAGTGGATCCACCTTCCCAGTAATTGCCGCGTCGGTGAGTACCCTTGTCGTCTCCTGGAAGGATGCCGCGGAGAGGAAACTATCGGTGGCCAGAGATGCCTTGGTTATCCCCAAAAGTACCTGTTTAGCCGTGGCGGGTTTTCCGCCTTCAGCGAATACCCTTTCATTCTCTTCCTCAAAGATATGACGATCAACCAATTGACCTGGAAGGAGCTCGGTATCTCCTGGATCTATCACTGTGACCCGTCGAAGCATTTGACGGACAATGAGTTCGATGTGCTTATCATTGATCTCCACACCCTGCGATTTGTAAACCTCTTGAATCTCCTGCACCAGGTAAAGTTGGGCGGCCTGAATTCCCTTTACTCTCAAAATGTCGTGAGGATTGAGGGAGCCCTCCGTTAATTGATCTCCGGCCCTTATCTTATCGCCATTGGCAACCTTAAGACGTGCTCTCCTCGAAACTTGGTAGATCTTTTCCTTACCATCTTTAGTGTGTATGATTATCTTCCTATGCTTACCAGTTTCTTTAATCTCGATTATCCCACTTACCTCAGCGATCTGTGCTTGTCCTTTAGGTTTTCGGGCTTCAAAGAGCTCAACGACACGTGGGAGACCATGGGTAATATCCTCTCCGGCTACACCACCGGTATGGAAGGTACGCATGGTGAGCTGGGTTCCGGGCTCGCCAATGGACTGAGCGGCAATTATCCCTACAGCTTCCCCGATATCAACCATCTTCCGATGGGCTAAGCTCCATCCATAACAGAGACGACAGACTCCATATTTCGATCTGCAAGTCATCACCGATCTGGTCATGACGCTCTGGATACCAGCATCTATGAATTTTTGAACATCCGATTCCTTAATCTCCTGATTGGCTTCAACGATAACTTCTTTGCCCACGGGATCGGTTATTGATTCGAGAGCCACTCTTCCCACAAGGCTGTGGTTGAGTTCTCCCTCCTCATTGAGGACGCTCACCGGGATTCCTTCCTTAGTCTTGCAGTCCCCTTCTCTTACTATGATCTCCTGGGCAACATCCACCAACCTGCGGGTGAGATATCCAGAGTCTGCGGTTCTTAAGGCAGTATCGGCCAATCCCTTTCGAGCACCATGGGTGGAGATGAAGTACTCTAATACCGTTAGACCCTCACGGAAATTGGTCTTAATGGGTCTGTCGATGATATCTCCTCTGGGATTGGCAACCAGACCTCGCATTCCAGCCAGCTGCCTTATTTGTTTTATATTCCCTCGAGCTCCGGAAGTTGCCATCATATAAATGGGATTGAACTTGCTGAAGTTCTTCTCCATGGCTTCGGTGACGTCATCCGTAGCCTTGGTCCAAATATCGACTATCCTCTGGTGGCGTTCATCCTTGGTGATGAGCCCTCTCCTATATTGTCTTTCGATTTTCTCCACCGCTTCCTCGGGAGCATCCAAGATTTTCCGCTTTTCTTCGGGAACCTGAATGTCGTCGATACCGATGGTGACTCCAGCCCTTGTGGCATGGTAGAATCCCAAAGCCTTGATGCTGTCCAGGATTTCAGCCGTCCTCACCGTATCGTATATCTCGCAGCATCTCTCGACTATATCGGCCAACTCTTTCTTGCCAATCTCACAATTTACAAAGGGATAATCATCGGGAAGAGCATCATTAAAAATGATTCTCCCCACCGTGGTATCGATGAGTTGACCATTCATATGAAGCTTAACCTTGGCATGGATATCTACAACACCATGTTCGTAAGCAAAGATAGCCTCTTCAGTGCCATTGAATATCTTGCCCTCACCCTTACAGCCATCTTCCTCGGCAGTGAGGTAGTAACAACCGAGGACCATATCCTGAGTTGGAGTAGCTAGAGGTCTACCATGAGCCGGAGAAAGGATATTATTTGTGGAAAGCATCAGGATTCTCGCTTCGGCCTGGGCTTCCGCAGATAACGGTAGGTGCACCGCCATCTGATCGCCATCGAAGTCTGCGTTGAAAGCCGTACACACGAGCGGGTGGATTTGAATGGCCTTGCCTTCAATGAGAATGGGTTCAAAGGCTTGTATACCCAATCTATGAAGCGTTGGAGCTCGATTAAGAAGCACGGGATGGTCCCCTATTACCTCTTCCAATACATCCCAGACCATGGATTTGGCCCTTTCCACCATACGCTTGGCGCTCTTGATATTCTGAGCGTGACCCAAATCCACCAATCTCTTGATAACAAAGGGTTTGAACAACTCTAAGGCCATTACCTTAGGAAGTCCACATTGATGAATCTTCAATTCGGGGCCAATGACTATAACCGATCTCCCGGAGTAGTCCACCCTCTTACCCAAGAGATTTTGACGGAATCTTCCCTGCTTCCCCTTGAGCATATCGCTCAAGGACTTCAGGGGTCTATTCCCGGGACCAGTAACCGGACGACCTCTTCTGCCATTGTCGAACAGGGCATCCACAGCTTCTTGTAACATCCGCTTTTCATTGTTGACTATGATCTCAGGTGCTCCGAGATCAAGCAAGCGCTTCAGTCTGTTATTGCGGTTTATAACCCTTCGATAAAGGTCATTCAGATCGGAGGTGGCAAATCTTCCACCATCAAGCTGAACCATAGGTCGAAGGTCTGGAGGAATGACCGGGATGGCTTCCAGAATCATCCACGCGGGTTTATTCCCTGAATTTTTGAAGGCAGCTACCACCTTCAACCGCTTTATGGCACGATTTCTTTTCTGTCCACGGGATTTCTTTATAGTCTTCCTGAGCAGCTTGGCTTCCTGGTCTAAATCCAAATTCGCTAAAAGTTCTTTGATGGCTTCCGCTCCCATACCTCCATGGAAGTATTCTCCATACCGAGCCCTCAAATCTCTGAAGAGCTGTTCATCGGAGATCAGTTGCTTGCATTCCAGATTCTCAAAGGTTTCAGAGACATGATTTAACCATTGAATTTTCTGTGCCACTTCATTTTGAAGCTCCTTGATTTCATGCTCAGTTTGGCTTTTGAGCTTCCTGATCTCAACCTCGAGAGAAGGATTGGCGCTGACCTCAACGACTTCCCCTTCCTCCGGCTCTATTTCTCCTTTTAGGATCTTTATCTTCCTTTCCTTTCCAGCTTCCAATCGCTTGATTTCCTTATCCAGTTCATGCTTAAGTTCCTCTATCTCCTTTTCAAGCTCCTCTTTTAATATCGGTAAATCCTTACTCTTAAGCTTCTCATCGATATAGGTAATGATGTGAGAGGCGAAATAGAGCACCTTCTCTAGATCCTTGGGACTGATATCCAGTAGATATCCCATGCGAGAGGGAACGCCTTTAACGTACCAGATGTGGGAGACCGGAGCGGCGAGTTCGATGTGCCCCATGCGCTCCCTTCTCACTTTGGCTCTGGTGACCTCAACACCGCAACGTTCGCAAATAATCCCCTTGAAGCGGATCCTCTTGTATTTGCCGCAATAACATTCCCAATCTCGGGTGGGGCCAAAGATCTTTTCGCAGAAGAGTCCGTCCTTCTCCGGTTTCAGCGTCCTATAATTTATGGTCTCCGGTTTTTTGACCTCTCCATTGGACCAGGATCTGATTTGCTCGGGAGAAGCCAGTCCAATTTTGAGTGCATCAAAATCATTTACCTCTAACAAAGGATATACCTCCCTGATCTCCTGTCTGCCCGTCCGGTCCCAAAGGGAGGCTTCGCTCCAGGCGGGCCACCGGCGGGCACGGTCCTATGAACTCGTCGGAGATTCCTTCTTGGATTCGGATGTCGATTCTAAGGTCCTTAAAGATTCCTCAGCTTCGGGCTCACCACGTAGGTCGATTCCCAGCTCCTCAGCGGTCTTGAAGACATCCTCCTCCTTCTCTTTGAGTTCGATTTCCTCGCCTTCATCCGAAAGCACTTCGATATTGAGAGCCAAACTTTGCATCTCCTTGACCAAAACCTTGAAGGATTCCGGAATCCCGGGCTCTGGGATATTTTCTCCCTTGACGATCGCTTCGTAGGTTTTGACTCTACCCAATACGTCGTCGGACTTCACGGTGAGGAGTTCCTGGAGCGTATAGGACGCTCCATAAGCTTCTAATGCCCATACCTCCATCTCCCCAAAACGCTGGCCCCCAAACTGTGCCTTTCCACCGAGGGGTTGCTGGGTGACCAAGGAGTAAGGACCGGAGGATCGAGCATGTATCTTGTCATCAACCAGATGTAATAATTTCATCATGTAAATGTAGCCTACGGTTATAGGTTGGTTGAAGGGTTCCCCGGTTTTTCCACTGTAGAGTATGGTCTTTCCGAATTCGGGAAGCCCAGCTTTGCACAGAGCCTCTTTGATTTCCTTCTCATCCGCACCATCGAAGACGGGGGAGATCACAAAGACCGGTCCGTTTGTGGGTTCACCGTTATCGCTCCAGCCCACCTTCGCAGCCCAACCGAGATGAGCCTCCAATATCTGACCGATGTTCATTCGGGAGGGGACCCCGAGAGGATTGAGGACGATGTCCACGGGAGTCCCATCCTCCAGGAAAGGCATATCCTCCTCGGGTACGATCTTCGATATGACACCCTTATTCCCGTGCCTTCCCGCGAGCTTATCTCCCTCAGCTATCTTCCTCCTTTGAGCAACATAAACCCTAACTAATTGGTTCACCCCTGGGGGAAGCTCGTCCCCCGCATCTCTGGAGAAGAGCTTCACATCTATTACCCTTCCACCTTCTCCGTGAGGAACCTTGAGCGAAGTATCCCTAACCTCCCTAGCTTTCTCACCGAAAATTGCTCTCAAGAGGCGCTCTTCCGCAGTGAGCTCCGTTTCGCCCTTTGGAGTAACCTTTCCTACCAGAATATCTCCGGGACAGACCTCCGCTCCAATGCGAATAATGCCCCTTTCATCAAGATCCTTAAGAACTTCTTCTCCCACATTTGGAATGTCTCTGGTTATCTCCTCTGGACCCAATTTAGTGTCGCGAGCATCCACCTCGTATTCTTCGATGTGAATGGAGGTGAGGATATCCTCCTTCATCAACCTTTCGCTGATGATGATGGCATCCTCATAGTTATAACCCTCCCAAGGCATAAAGGCGACCAAAAGATTGTGACCCAGCGCGAGTTCTCCCCCATCAGTGCAGGGCCCATCGGCGAGAACCTGTCCCGCCTTTACATAATCGCCCTCATTTACAATGGGTTTATGATTTATGCAAGTTCCCTGGTTTGATCTTCTAAACTTCTGGAGCTTATACAGGTCTAAGCTTCCATCCTCGGCCTCAATCTCGACATAATCGGCACATGCGGTTTTTACCCTCCCATCCCTCTTAGCCAGGACGATCTCACCAGTGTCTCTCACCGCTCGATGTTCCATACCCGTCCCCACCAGGGGAGCTTCCGTACGGATTAGGGGAACTGCTTGCCGCTGCATGTTCGCTCCCATCAATGCTCTATTAGCATCATCATGTTCAAGGAAGGGAATGAGAGCAGCAGCGACGCTTACGATCTGCTTTGGTGAAACATCCATGAAGTCCACTCTCTCAGGTTCGACCGTCTCAACCTCCTCCCCAATCCGTGCCAAGATCTTATCCTGTACGAATTTACCAGTCTTTTTATCATAAAGTGCATTTGCTTGAGCGATGACATATTTATATTCCTCGTCTGCGGTGAGGTAAACAATTTCATTTGTTACCTTACCCTTTACAACCTTCCGATAGGGAGTTTCTATGAAGCCGAATTCGTTAACTCGCGCATAAGTTGAAAGAGAACCTATGAGACCAATGTTTGGACCCTCAGGAGTCTCTATGGGGCACATCCTTCCATAATGGGAGGGGTGGACATCTCTTACCTCAAAGCCGGCTCGCTCTCGGGAAAGTCCTCCTGGACCAAGGGCAGAGAGACGTCTCTTATGAGTCAAACCAGCCAGGGGATTAGTTTGATCCATGAATTGGGAGAGCTGGCTGCTACCGAAGAATTCCTTGAGGGAAGCGACGATGGGTCGAATATTGATCAGAGTTTGGGGTGTTATTGTCTCCACATCTTGGGTGGTCATTCGCTCTCGAACAACCCTTTCCATTCTAGCCAAAGCGATGCGGAATTGATTCTGGATGAGCTCTCCCACATGACGTACCCGACGATTTCCAAAGTGATCAATATCATCCGTTTCCCCTACGCCATCGTAATGAAGACGAATGAGATACCTCACTGTCTCCAGGATATCCTCTTTGGTGAGAACCGTGACATCCAAGGGGATATCTAATCCCAGTTTCTTATTGAGCTTATACCGACCAACCCTTGCCAAATCATATCTGTGGGGATTGAAGAAAAGAGTCTCGATGAAAGTTTTGGCGCTTTCAATGGTTGGTGGCTCACCGGGTCTCAATCTCTTGTAAATTTCAACCAAGGCTTGCTGCTGAGAATCGGTGAAATCCCTTTCCAAAGTCTTCTTGATTGGCATGACTCTATTGAAAAGCTTCAAGAGATCGTTGTTCTCCCCAAGACCCAGAGCCTTCAAAAGGATGGTAATGGGTATCTTTCGCTTGCGGTCAATCCGTACCGTAATTACATCTCGCTTATCGATCTCAAATTCGAGCCAAGCACCACGGCTGGGAATAATGTTGCAGGTATGGTAGACTCTGTCACTCTGCTTGTCGATTTCGCGAGCGAAATATAAACCGGGAGATCGCACAAGCTGACTGACAACAACCCTCTCCGTACCATTGATAACAAAGGTCCCTTTCCCAGTCATAAGTGGGAAATCTCCCATGAAGACCTGCTGTTCCCTTATCTCCCCCGTTTCTTTATTTATGAGACGAGCGGTGACGAATAAGGGTGCGGAGTAAGTCATGTCCTTCTCTTTGCATTCACTGACGGAATACTTCGGCTTACCAAATTCGTAAGAGCCGAATTCTATGGCAAGATTGCCGGTGAAATCTTCAATAGGGGAGATGTCTCGAAAAGCTTCGGCTAATCCTTTCTGGAGTAACCAATCAAAAGATTCACGCTGAATGGCAATAAGGTTAGGTACTTCGAGGATTTCCGGAATTTTGGCAAAACTTCTTCTCTCTCTCTTGGAGTTGGATTTCAAAGTAATTACACACTCCCTAAGGGTCATTTGGAGATTAGCAGACAAATATTTAAAATATCACTTTTAAAAATATTTGTCAAGAAATTTTTTCTAATAAAATTATATCACAAAAACAGCTGACCCCAAGAGACAAGGGTCAACATCTAGGCTCACGTGCACTTCACCACAAATTTAAAATGCATTTTTCATTTTGAATTTTCAATTTTTAATTTTAATTATTTGACCTCGACTGCTGCTCCCGCTTCCTCAAGTTCAGCTTTGATTTTTTCGGCTTCCTCCTTTGGGATACCCTCTTTCACAGGCTTTGGGGCTTCGTCAACCAACGCCTTTGCTTCTTTCAAACCAAGACCAGTGATGCTTCGAACGACCTTTATAACCTGGATCTTCTTTTCTCCCGGACTTTGGAGTATGACATCAAATTTCGTCTTTTCCTCAGCTGGTGCCGCTTCCGCTGCAGGAGCTCCCACCGGAGCAGCAGCGACAGGTGCAGCAGCAGTAACCCCAAAGGTCTCCTCAAGAGCCTTTACCAGCTCGGAGAGCTCGATGACGGTCATACCCTTTATGGCTTCCAAAATATCTTCCTTGGTTAACTTCGTCTCTTTCTTCGCTTCCTTGGTCTCCGATTTCGCTTCCGATTTCGTTGCTGATTTTGCTTCTTTCGCCAATTTCTTTCACCTCCCAATCTTCCAGGGGATTCAAATAATATTTGTTTGCTTGTTTGCTGTTTGCTTGTAGCTGGTTTGCTTATTAACCGGGCCAACGAGCTTACTAGCCAACGTTTTAGCTTTTCTGCTGCGCCAGGGCATTCAAGGTCATAACGAGTCCTCTAACAGGTGTATTGAGGGAATTCACCAAACCATAAAGGGTCAATTGGAGAGAGCTCAATAATTTCACCACAAGTTCTTCCCTCGATGGTAAAAGAGCTAAGGCTTTAACCCGAATGGCGTCGATTACTTCACCATTTAAAACTCCGCCTTTGATTTTGAGAGTTTCATGCTCTCTGGAGAAATCCAAAAGGATTCTTGCTGGAGAGATCGGTTCCTCAAAGCCAAAAGCGAGAGCTGTGGGTCCTTCAAGATATTTTTCCAATTCCCCTAAATTGGACTCACTAGCTGCTATTCGAATGAGCGTATTTTTAACAACCCTATATTCAATCCCCTGTTCCTGCAAGCGCTTACGCAATTCGGAGAGTTCATGAACATTGAGACCCTTAAAATCGGTCAAAACTATCCCCACGGCCCGCTGCAACTTTTCTTTGATCTCTTCAACAAATCTCTTCTTCTCAGGTCGAACCATATTACCCCCTAAAATTCAGTCAAGAGTCAAAGGTCAAGGGTCAAGAGTCAAAAGAGAAAAATCAAAAATTCCTTGACTCTTGACTAGCGAGTAAAACGAGCGGTTGACTTTTGACTTCAAATGAAAAGACCTCCGTAGATTAGAGGTCTCCAATGTAGAAACTCATAAGACCTCGGTAGGCATTTGATTAAGCCTCTAAGGCACCTACTGTCTACGGTCTTCAAAAGTATATTTACCAAAACTATCTTTGGGAGTCAAGTCTTGTTGAATATACCAGTTCTTAGAAGCCATTCCCATATCCCAGTTCGGCTAAATTTTTTACTGGTATCTGCGCGACAGGCGACCCATTATACCGCCTCTTCCTCCAGCAAGTCTCTAGTCTTGCTTGGATCAACTCTTATTCCCGGTCCCATTGTTGAGGTAATGGTGATGCTCTTTAAATACTTTCCTTTAGCTGAAACCGGCTTCTCTTTAAGGATATCCTCAAGAAGAGTGGCATAATTCTCAATTAATTCCTTTTCCGTGAAGGAAATTTTTCCAATAGGAGCATGAATTACGCCAAATTTATCGATTTTATAGGCGATCTTTCCAGCCTTAATCTCCTGGACCACTTTCCCAATATCGAAAGTTACCGTACCCACCTTTGGGTTGGGCATAAGTCCACGGGGACCGAGTATCCTACCCAATTTGCCAATTTTACCCATCATATCCGGTGTGGCAACAGCAACATCAAAGTCGAGCCACCCCTTCTGAATTTTCTCTATAAGCTCAGTGCCTCCCACATAATCCGCTCCTGCTTCCTCCGCCTCCCTTGCTTTTTCACCTTGAGCAAAAACGAGTACTCGAATGGTTTTCCCCGTACCATATGGTAGAACCACTGTACCTCGGACTTGCTGATCGGCTTGACGAGGATCAACCCCCAACCTGATGTGAACCTCGGCGGTCTCGTCGAAACGCGCAGTCGCGTTTTCCTTCAACAATCTAATCGCTAGCAGCGGTGTGTATAACCTACTTCTATCGATTTTTTTCAAAGCTTCCTGGTACTTCTTCCCTCTTTTCAATTTTTCCTCCTCGATATATGAGCATCCAAAGTGAGACGTCTCAAAAATTTACCCGCTTCGCTAGTCCTTAATTTCAATGCCCATGCTTTTCGCGGTGCCTTCTATTATCTTCATGGCTGCTTCTATGCTATTTGCATTTAGATCTGGCATTTTCAGTTGAGCGATCTCTCTGATTTTTTCCTTGGAGATCGTGGCCACCTTCTGCCGACCAGCTTCACCCGAGCCCGCTTCTATCCCTGCAGCCTGCTTGAGGAGAATGGAAGCTGGAGGCGTCTTGGTGACGAAGGAGAATGACCTATCCTCGTATATGGTTATCTCCACGGGTATAATCGTACCAGTTTGAGACGCGGTTTGAGTATTATAAGCCTTGCAAAATTCCATTATATTGACGCCATATTGCCCCAAAGCCGGTCCAACTGGTGGAGCCGGATTGGCTTGCCCAGCGGGAATCTGAAGTTTTACCACACCTATTATCTTCTTAGCCATGAACAACCACTCCGAAACTATCAGCTAATTGTATTAATCGCAGACATTGGCTACCTCTTACATGGTTCACCATTCACAGTTCACAGTAATTATATCTAGATTAAGCTCATATTTTTTGGGACGGGGTATCCTGGAGAGTGCATCTTAAGAGAACCGTCAAGCGAGCAAGGCTCGAACAGCGGCGGCAACAGCCCGACCCGAACTTATGGAGGGCGTTGCCCTTAAGAGAGTAGCGAGTAGGCTCGCAGCAGCTAGCACTCGGAGGGATGCCCCAAACAATATAAGTATTACCAATGTGCATAACATTACATCTAAAGCTTGGCGACCTGATCGAAGGTGAGCTCAACGGGAGTCTCCCGGCCGAAAATATTGACCAAAACTTTGAGTTTGCTTTGATCGAGATTAATCTCGGCTATGGTGCCCGTGAAGTCTGCAAGAGGACCCGAGATAACTTTCACCGTTTGACCCTCCACGAACTCGGTTTTTGGCTTTGGTTTCTCCGTTTTGATTCTGTGGAGAATCCTTTCCACTTCTTCATCCGAGAGGGGAGTGGGGCGGGCACTTGTACCAACAAAGCTAGTTACACCGGGAGTATTTCGAACAACGTACCAGGAATCATCATCCAATTCCATTTGTACGAGGAGATAACCTGGGAAAACCCTTTTCGGAGAAACAACCTTCTTCCCACCCTTTATTTCCATGATATCCTCGGTGGGGATGACCACCTGGTAGATTTTATCCTTCATGTCCATGGATTCAATGCGTCGTTTCAGGTTGGTCTTGACCTTATTTTCATAACCAGAATATGTGTGAACGACATACCACTTCTTTGCCATAGCTTTAATCTGTCGCAGAATCTGCACCTCCTAAAGAAGCTTGAGCGAAATTAATTTTATTAATTGTGCAAAGAAAAAATCAAGACATCCTATTAACAAAACAAAAAATAGAACAGCGACCAAAACTACGATTGTCGAGGAAATAATCTCCTTGCGGGAAGGCCATATGACTTTCTTTAGCTCGGATTTTGCTTCCTTTAGATATTTAAAGAGTCTCTTGACTATTCCTTTTTTCTCTGCCAAAGGTTCAACCTCTTAAATGGCTTGCGTCATTAGAACCAGCAATGTACCAAATTCACTTCGATAAAAAAGGATCGAACCCCCCTTGAGGTTGGGGCCCCCAATGGCTTTCGCCGTACAGGGGAGAGACCACAACGTTTGAAACTGCAGGCCTGGAGGGACTCGAACCCCCAACCGCTCCGCTTCAAGGGGCTCCGCCCCTATGACGCTCGCTCCGCTCGCTGTACCCCAAAGGCTTGGGGGAAATCCTTCCCCCAAACCCCCCTTGAGGTTGGGGCCCCCAATGGCTTTCGCCGTACAGGGGAGAGACCAC
>JASEGB010000019.1:15028-15628 GCA_030018275.1 Actinomycetota bacterium
CACAACATTTGAAACTGCAGGCCTGGAGGGACTCGAACCCCCAACCTCCGGATTTGGAGTCCGGCGCTCTATCCAGTTAGAGCTACAGGCCTCCTCAACAACCAAAAATAGTATAACTTAGCGCGTTTCCAATCGTCAATTTGCTGCGATCCTAAGCAGCTGAGTCCCTTCCACCTTGTTGCAGCATTATAACCATGTTTAGAGACATATTTAGCATTCTTTAAGGATTTTACCCAAAAAGCAGAAAAAGATTAACATAGAATGCATTCTTTGACAATGGATCAATTTCTGGCATATAGAGGAGTGTGCCTTCCTTAGTGCATCTCTTTTCTCTCTATCTATGCCCATAGACAAAAAAACCGGCTTTTGGACACACTCCCAATATGAGCCGGTTACAATCACTAAATATGCTAGCGGGTTAGTTTATTCCTCCTCTCAGCTACAAGGACTACCTTCACTTCTCTATTCCTATACTTTCTCTCTCGCTCTTTAAGCCAACTGTGGAAGGTTTTATACCCTCTCCAATAATATCTAGGAAATCGCCATACCCTCTTACTATTCCTCTAAATATCTCCACATCATGTCTCTGCTTCCTCAATA